>PLSJ01000308.1 GCA_003165115.1 Syntrophaceae bacterium
TGACCGCACCCCTCCCAAAAGTGCACCACCGAACGAGAAGCTCAATCGATAAGATTTGTCACATAACGAAAATTATTATGAAAATTGTTGTATGATGAAAATTTTCTTGACATTGCCCGCGTACATTATTAATGTAGATTGATACAGTCTACAGGGGGATTGGGGAGTCCGCCATTAGTTTGTATTATCACTTTATTCTACCCGTGTTTCGCTCATACGTTTGACGTATCTTCTTAAAAAAGGAGGTGATGGGAGAAGTCGGCCTAAATCCCCGCAGTCAAATTTCTCAATAATCTTAAGGAGGAACGCATGCAGCCAACAGCTGTTGATCCTTCCGTCGCCTGGACAGTCTGGGGATTGTTGATTATGGGCACGTTCCTGATGACTCTCATCGGGACCTGGCTCATCGCGAGGGGGTGGCACAAGTGAATCCGAAATTTCTCACCATTCCGGCTCCAACGACAAGCATGGTTATCGGCGCGACCATAGGGATCGCCTGCCTTCTGGCAATGGCGGTGCTGTTGGGCGTTTTGGCGAAAAGGCAGTGGAAATCCTTCGATGAATATCTTGTAGGCAAAAGAGACATCGGCCCCTGGGTCACCGGGCTCGCCCTCACCGGCTCCTACATCTCGGGCTGGGCCTTCATGGGGAGCACCGCGGTCGTCTACACCGTGGGCTTCTCGGGTATGTGGTTCGCGGGTATCTGGACCCTGGTCGGGATCATTCCCACGGTCTGGCTCGCGGCGACAAAGACAAGGGACTTTGCCCAAAAGCTCGGCGCCGCGACGATCACCGAAACGATAGGGCGGCGCTTCGAGTCGAAGGGTCTTCAGACGCTGATAGCCGTCTGTATGCTCTTCTTCCTCTTCATGTATTCGGTGGGCCAGCTCAAGGCGGCCGGCACGGTCTGGTACGCCGTGACAGGTCTCCCGTCGGTCTGGTGCCTTCTGATCGCCGTCATTATCGCCTGGCTTTTCCTGATCCTCGGCGGCTACATGGGGACCCAGTGGTTCATCGCCGTGAAGGGCGCCTTTCTGGGGCTCGTCGGTGCCGTCATCGGCGTCTGGGCGCTTATTCACGCGGGCGGCTTCAGCAATATATCGACCGCCCTCATGGCGCAGAAACCGAACCTCATGGCCCTTATAGACCCCACGCTTCCCAAGGTGGGCATGACGCAGCTCTTCTCGAGTCTCGTGGGCATTCTCGCCACACCCGTCATCTTCTTCACCATGTCCGTCGGTTTTCCTCACAACGTGAGCAGGTTCCTCGGCATGAAGAAGTTGTCGAAGAATGAATTCATCCTGCTCTGTTTCGTCGTCTGGCTCACGGCCGGCATCCCGGTAATGCTCGATTGTTCGAGCAACGGGCTTGTGGCGCGCATGATATTCGGTCAGAACCTCCTCGCCAACAAGACCTGGGGCGCCGACCTCGCGGCCCCGATGCTCACCTGGGCGATAGGCGGCGTGCCGCTGCTCTCGATCTACCTGACCGGTGTCGTCGGAGCGGCCCTGGGGACACTCTCCGCCATGGTCTTCATCATGAGCGCAAACGTGACAAGGGATATCATAAAGTTGTGGTGGCCAAAAACCTCGGATAAATCGATGTTCTATCTTGGCTACTTCCTGATCGCCTTCTTCCTTTTCCTGCCGTTCTATTTCACGCTTCAACGGCCGCCCGCGCTGCTCGCCGTCTTTATGGGGCTCGCCGCCATGGGTCTCGGGGCGGTCTTCTTCTTCGTCACCGTGGTATCTTACTACTGGAAACGGGCAACCAAATTCGGGGCGACCCTGACGGTGATCTACGGCACCGCGGCGACCCTCTGGGGCGGATGGGCAGTGCTCGGAAGGAAGCCCGCTTTGCTGGGCATGGGGACCATGGAGTGGATCCTTATCGGCGGCTGCTGTGTGCTCTATTTCGGCGGCAGCCTCGTCTCCAAGGCCCCTTCCCAGGCCCTCATTAACAAGCTCTTCCCCGCCCGCACGAACGCGCGGGATCGAAAACAGGGGGGCAGCGCGGCGGTGGGTTGAGGGCTGGCATTTTGTGGTGTGATGGGACTGTACACGATTACCGGGATGATATCATCCCGGTAATCTGATAGAATTGTATACACGTCGCGTCCATGCCTTGTATACAAATGCGATGGCACGAGGCGTTCATGGTGCGACAGAATAAGGGCAACACGCCGACATAAGGGGAACAACCTATGAAAAAAGTCTTACAGGGAAATGAAGCAATCGCAAGGGGCGCCTGGGAGGCCGGCGTGACGGTGGCTGCCGCCTATCCCGGCACCCCGAGCAGCGAGATCCTCCAGGAGCTTTCCAAATACAAGGAAGTCATCACCCAGTGGGCGCCGAACGAGAAGGTCGCCGTCGAGGTCGCCTCCGGCGCCGCCTTCACGGGGGCGCGCGCCATGGCCTGCATGAAGCACGTCGGCCTCAACGTCGCCTCCGACCCGTTCATGACGCTCGCCTACACGGGCATCAAGGGCGGCTTCGTCATCGTGGTGGCGGACGACCCGAACGTCCATAGCTCCCAGAACGAGCAGGACAGCCGGAACTGGGCGCGCTTCGCCAAGGTCCCCATGCTGGAGCCGGGGGATGCCGCCGAGTGCAAGGAGTTCACGAAGGTCGCCTTCGACATAAGCGAGCAGTTCGATACACCCGTGCTGCTCAAGGGGGAGACAAGGGTCTCCCACTCCGACTCGATAGTGGAGCTGGAAGAGCGCAAGGAGCTAAAAGGCCCCTTGGGCCTCGACCGGAAGGACGCGCCCAAGTACGTCATGGTCCCCGGCAACGTGCGCGTCAGACGGAAGGTCATCGAGGAGAGGATGAGGAACCTCGAGGCCTACGCGGACACCTTTTCCGGCAACGTCATGGAGATCAACGACCCGGACGTAGGCGTCATCACTGCCGGCGCCGCCTACATGTACACGAAGGACGTCTTCCCGAACTATTCGTATTTGAAGCTCGGCATGGTCTGGCCCCTGCCGAAGACGCTCATCGCGGACTTCTTCAAGAAGGTGAAGAAGGTCATCGTTGTGGAAGAGCTCGACCCCTTCCTGGAGACGGAGATCAGGGCCCTCGGCTACAAGATATTCCACGGCAAGGACGTCATCCCGAACATGTACGAGCTCTCGCCCGAGATCGTCGAAAAGGCGCTTTCCAAAAAGTACCGGGCCCCGGCCCTCAGGGTAGCCCCCGAGGACCTGCCCAAAAGACCGCCGAACATGTGTCCCGGCTGCTCCCACAGGGCGCTCTTCCATTCGCTCAAATCACTCGGCGCCTTTGTCTTCGGCGACATAGGCTGCTATACGCTGGCCGCCGCCCCTCCCCTCCAGGCGCTCCACACATGCGTCTGCATGGGCGGGAGCGTGGGCCAGGCCTACGGCGCGGGCAAGGCATTGGGCAAGGAGGGCCTGGGCAAGATATGCGCGGTCCTCGGCGACTCCACCTTCCTCCACGGCGGCATCGCACCCGTCATGGACACGGTCTACAACAAGGGGTACGCGACCTCCATCATCCTGGATAACAGGACGACAGGCATGACGGGCCTCCAGGAGCACGCGGGCACGGGCTACACCCTGGGCGGCGAGCCCGCGAACATGGTCGACTACGAGAAGCTCGTCAAAGCACTCGGCGTCAAGCGCGTCCGCAAGGTCGACCCCTATAACGTGAAGGCTACCATGGAGACGATAAAAGAGGAGATGGAGACGGACGAGGCCTCGGTCATCATCACCAAAAACGGCCCCTGCATGCTCCATAGGAGGGAGAAGAGGAAATTCCGCTATCCCTACTACACCATCGATACGGAAGCCTGCCGCGGCTGCAAGGTCTGCCTGGACCTGGGCTGCCCCGCCATAAGCTGGGTCGGGCTGTCCGGCACCACGAAAGACGGCAAGAAGAGAAAAGGAACAGTCTCGATCAACAAGACCCAGTGCCCCGGCTGCGGCCTCTGCGCGCAGGTCTGTAAATTCACATCGATCCTTCCCGGAAAGGCAGGTGCTTAAGATGGACGACAAAGTGACCAACATATTGCTCTCGGGCGTCGGCGGACAGGGCGCTATCCTCGCCTCCAACATCCTCGCCCACGTGTTCGTGGAAGCGGGCTACGACGTGAAGAAAAGCGAGGTCCACGGCATGGCCCAGAGAGGGGGGGACGTGACCACCCACTTCAGGTACGGAAAGAAGGTCTACTCGCCCCTCATCAAGTACGGCGAGGTCGACTTCCTCCTCGCCTTCGAGCTGCTGGAGGCGCTCCGGTACATCAACCACTGCAAGACCTCGGCGCGCATCGTCATCAACGACCAGAAGATACTCCCCCCGGCCGTCAACCTGGGACAGGCGACGTACCCCGGTGACATACCCGAGACCTTCAGGAAGTTCTTCAAGGAAAACGTGTACGTCGTCAAGGGCCAGGAGATCGCCCTCTCCCTGGGGAACGCACAGGCCGCCAACGTGGTGCTCGTCGGGGCCTTCTCGAACTTCTTCCCGGAGATAAAGGACGCCATGTGGGTATCCGCCCTGAAGGACCTCCTCCCGAAGAAGCTGCACGAGCTGAACATAAAGGCCTTCGGAGAGGGGAAGAAGGGACTCTAGGGGAAGGGGCGGCCCGTCGGGCCACGGCCATGAACAACAAAGGGGGAGACATGAATTTTGCGCGTTTTTGCCGGCTCAATGCAAGCAAGTTTCCGGACCGCGAGTTTTTGATCGAAAGCTACCCGTCAAAGAAGACGCGACGGGCTTTGACGTGGAAGGGGCTCGAAGAGCAGACGAACAAGGTGGCGAATTACCTCATCAAGGAGTGCGGCATCAAAAAAGGCGACGTGGTGCAGCACCTCCTCCTGAACAACCTCGAATGGTACGTCACCTACATGGCGGTGCTCAAGACGGGGGCCGTTGTCAGCCCCCTCAACTTCCGGTTCGCCAGCAACGATATCAAATACGCCTGCGACGTCACGAAGAGCAAGGTCTTCATCCTGGGAGAGTCGTTCGTGCCCAGGGTGGAGCCGATCATGAAAGATATGGCGTATTGCGGGCACTACGTGTGCGTCGGCGGCACGCCGCCCGCGACCATGAAGGCATACGACGAGATCATCGGGAATGGCGACGCGTCGCCTGTCCTCGCCGACACGGCCGAGGACGACCCGGCGGAGCTGATGTTCACCTCCGGCACGACAGGTGCGCCGAAGCCCGTCTCCCATACCCACGGCACGCTTTTCTGGATCGGCATCGGCAATGCCCTTACGTACAACGAAGGCTACAACAGCGTCTACCTGTCCCCGCACCCCTTCTACCACAGCGGCACGCTCTTTCTGTCGTTCCCCTGTTATATCGCCGCGGGAAAAATCCTGATGCCCATGGAGATGCAGCCGGAAAACTACCTGAGGTCGATCGCCGACGAGCGGTGCACGGGCGGCTGGAACACGGTCCCCACGTGGGCCGATCTCCTCAGCAGTATAAAGTCGGGTCAGATCAGCCTTGCCGATTATGACCTCTCCGCCCTCCTGCACATCGAGATAGGCGCGCAGCCTGTGCCGTACGCGCTGCTCGAGGATTCGAAGAAGATATTCCCCCGCCTGCCCATCGCCAATATCTACGGCATTACGGAAGGAGGCGGCGGAGGGCTCACCAACTGTTACGACGAAGACATCATGAGAAAACCCGGCTCCATCGGTATCGCGACCGCCTTCATGGAGGCGCGGGTAGTCGATTCCGAGGGCAACGAAATGCCTCCCGGAGAGGTGGGCGAGCTTCTGATGAAGGGACCGAGGCTCATGAAAGAATATGCGTTCAACCCGGAAATGACGCAAAAGACCATCACCGACGGCTGGCTCCATACGGGGGACCTCGCGTATAAGGATAAGGAAGGGTTCATCTTCTTCGCGGACCGCGCGAAAGACTTGATTATCAGGGGCGGGGAGAATATATTCCCCGCGGAGATCGAAGATGCGCTGAGGAAGCACGCGAAGATCCAGGACGTTGCGGTGCTCGGCTATCCCCACCCCCGGCTGGTGGAGATCGTCATGGCGATCATCCAGGTGAGACCGGGCGAGACCCTGACGGACGAAGAGGTACTCGCCTTCCTGAAGGATAGAGGGCTCGCCAAGTATAAATGGCCCGAGAAGTTCGTACAGGCCGTCGTTCCACGGAACCCCGCCGGCAAGATCGAGAAGCCGAAGCTGAGAGAAATCTATGTCAAGCCCGCAAAGGATGCCATGGAAAAGGAATTCAGGAAATCGGAGGGTACCTGATGAAAGAATCGTTGATCGCCGAATTTCGCAGCATCGTCGGCAAAGAGAACGTGCTCACGTCGAGTGAGGCATTGAAGGCCTATTCGTATGACGGGACGACCAACTGGATACGGGAGCCCGACGTCGTGGTATTCCCGACCACAGCGAGCCAGGTCTCCGCCGTCCTCAAGATCGCCAACAAAGAGAAGATACCCGTCACCCCCAGGGGCGGCGGCACCAACGTAAGCGGCGGCTCCGTCCCCTGGCTCGGCGGCGTCGCGCTGGTCATGACGAAGATGAACAAGATAGTGCGGATTGACAAGGAGAACCTGACCGCCACGGTCGAGCCCGGCGTCGTCCTCCAGGACCTGACGCTCAGGATCGCCAAAGACCGCCTCTTCTTCCCCCCCGACCCGCAGAGCTTCCTGGGCGCGACGCTCGGCGGCATCATCTCCGAGAACGGGGGAGGCCCCGCCTGCGTCAAGTACGGGGTGACCAAGCAGTACATCCTGGGGATAGAGGTCGTCCTGCCCACGGGCGAGATAGTCAATCTCGGGGGAAGGACCTTAAAAAACGTGGTGGGATACGACCTCCTCCATATCTTCATCAGCGCCGAGGGCACCCTCGGCGTGATCACGAAAGCAGAGCTGAAGCTCCTGCCGATACCCCCCGTGAAGAAGACCATCATGGCGGTCTATGACGACGTGGCCGCCGCGGGGGAGAGCGTCTACCGGGTGCTCGAGAACGGGGTGATCCCGGATAAGATCGAGCTCCTGGACAACTGGGTGATCAACAGGATAGAAGAGATGATGCCCATAGGTCTCCCGAAGGACGCCGACGCCGTGCTCCTCTTCGAGTGCGACGGCATCAGTGAGGCGGTGGCGAAGGAGAGCGAGCAGATCGCCGAGACCACCAAGAAGTACGGGGCGAGGGAAGTCAGGATAGCCAAGGACGACGAAGACGCGGCCAAGTACTGGATGGCAAGAAAGGCCGGCTTCGCGGCCGTGTACGGGAAGGCCAAGACGGTCTTCGCCGAAGACGTCACCGTGCCGAGGGGCAAAATCCCCGACCTTATCAATAAATGCAAGGAGCTGGCGAAGAAATACGACGTCGAGATCATCGTGCTCGGCCACGCGGGCGACGGGAACCTCCACCCCGCGATCCTGACGGATATCAACAACAAGGACCACTACGACAGGTCGGTCAAGGCGATGCACGAGATCATCGAAGGGGCGGTCGAGCTCGGGGGCGTCCTCTCCGGCGAGCACGGCATCGGCCTGGAGAAGCAGAAGTTCTTCGACAAGGTGACGGACCCCGTCGTCGTCAACATGATGAAAGGCATAAAGTCGCTCTTGGACCCGAACAACATAATGAATCCAGGGAAGATCTGGGATTAGGGGCCTGACATGAAAGATCTAAGCGAGCTTAAGAAAGTCGAGCAATACGCAGATCAATGCATGAAGTGCGGCTTCTGCAGCTTCTTCTGTCCCGTCTACCAGGAAGAGCGGATAGAGACGGGCGTAGCCAGGGGCAAGAACTACCTGGCGAAGCTCATCATCAAGGGCGAGCAGGAGTTCACCCCCGAGATGGGCGAGATCCTCGGCAAGTGCCTCCTCTGCAAGCGCTGTGTCGCCAACTGCCCCTCGAAGACCCAGATCGACAGGGTAGTCGTGGCGGCCCGCGCCCAGATGGTAAAAGAAAAGGGCCTCGGCTTCATCAAGGGCTTCGTCTTCCGCAGGGCCATGGCAAATAGAAAAGCCATGGGGCGCTATGCGAGGCTCATGCAGACCTTCCAGTGGCTCCTGCCCAAAACGGAAGGCAAGGTCCGCCACCTGCCGGACTTCATCAAATCCTTGGGCGGCAGGAACTTCCCCGCCCTGGCTCGTACCTTCCTCCGGGAGCAGGTGAAGACGGTCTACCCTGCCGTCGGCCCCCGGAAGATGACGGTCGCCTTCTTCATGGGATGCGCCACCGATTTCGTCTATCCCGAGCTTGGCCTCTCCCTCATCAGTTTCCTCACCCGCCGCGGCGTCGAGGTGAGGGTGCCTAAAGAACAGAACTGCTGCGGGGCGGCCATCCTGTTCTCCGGCGACTTTGCCACGGCCCGCTTCCTCGCCGACGAGAACGTGAAGGCCTTAAAGGACGTGGACTACGTCGTCACCGCCTGCGGCACGTGCAGCTCCACCCTGAAGGACTACAAGAAGTACCTTGCCGGCAACGAAGACGAAGAAAAGAGGTACGGGGAGCTGGAGTCGAGGGTGAAAGACGCGACGGAGTTCATTATCGACGTGCTGAAGGTGAAGCCCGAGGAGCTGACCCTGAAAAAGGAGTTCGAGGGCAAGACCGCGACGTGGCACGACCCGTGCCACCTCATCAGGTATCAGAACATCAAGGAGCAGCCCAGGGCCATCCTCAAAGGACTGAAAGGGCTCACGTACGCGGAGATGCCGAATGCCGACCTCTGCTGCGGCATGGGGGGCTCCTTCAGCGTCTACCACTATGACATCACCAAGAAGATAGCGGCAAAGAAGATGGAAGGCATCAAGGCGACAGGCGCGGACATCGTGGTGACGGCATGCCCCGGGTGCATGATCAACCTCCTCGACAACGTTCTGCTGAACAAGATGCCGCAGAAGGTCTACCACCTGCTGGAGCTGGTGGAGTAAACGAAGGTTTCAAGGAACGATACATTACTCTCGGGAAGGAGGTCCCAATGAACAACGCTTACTGGATGACGGCAAAAGAGGTCCTGCGCCTGAACGCGGTCAAATGGCCCAACAAGATAGGGGCAAAGGACCTGTACAAGGAGTATACCTTCAAGACGTGGAACGAGCGTGCCTGCCGGCTCGCGAACGCCCTTGCCGATATGGGTCTGAAGAAAGGCGACAGGTTCGCCGCCCTCGGGTATAACTGCGTGGAGTGGATGGACATATACGCCGCCGCCGCAAAGGGCGGCTTCATCGTCGTGCCCATCATGTTCCGCCTCTCCGCCCCCGAGATGGAATACAACATCAACCACAGCGAATGCAAGGCCCTCTTCGTGCAGGGTGGAAAGAACCCCAGGGACGGCAAGGAGTTCCCCTGGATAGAGATGGCGTCCGGGATGAAGAAGAACCTCCCCACCGTGGAGAACTACATATCCTTCGCCGTCGAAAACCCGCACTACGACGGCTGGGTCTCCCTGGAAGACGCCATAGCCGCGGCAAGCCCCGAAGAGCCTGCAACCCGCGTCGACCCGGAAGACATCTGGATCATCATGTACACGAGCGGCACCACGGGTAGGCCGAAGGGCGTGATGAAGAGCCACCGGTCCGCTTTTGCCCAGTATTTCATCATGATCTACGACCATGACTTCGGCTTCGACGATGCGACGCTGCTCGTCATGCCGTGCTGCCACGTGAACTCCCTCTTTTACTCCTTTGTCGTGACCTGGGTAGGGGGTACGGTCATGTGCTACAACATGGTGAATTTCAACCCCGAAAACCTCCTCAAGACATTCTCCGACCACAAGATCACCTTTACCTCCCTTGTCCCGACCCACTACATCATGATGCTTGCCCTGCCGGACGAGGTGAAGCAGAAGTATGACCTCACCTCCGTCAAAAAGCTTCTCATCTCGTCGGCTCCCGCGAGGCGGGATACGAAGCTGGGCATCCTCGAGATGTTCCCCAACTCGAAGCTGGACGAGGCCTACGGATCAACGGAAGCCGGTATGGTCACCATCCTGAAGCCTGAGGAACAGCTCACGAAGCTCGGTTCCTGCGGACGGGAGGTAATCGGCTCAGACCTCCTGCAACTCTATGATGAGGAGGGCAACCTGATCAACGAACCCAACAAGGTCGGCGAGGTCTATTCGAGAAGCCC
>PLSJ01000316.1 GCA_003165115.1 Syntrophaceae bacterium
ATCACGATCGGCCCGGAGCCGATGAGAAAAATGCTGCTGATATCTTTCCTCTTAGGCATGTCGCTCCTTTTTGAATGCCTCCATAGATTGTCTGAACTTCCCGAACAGGCCGTAGGAGTCGTGCGGGCCCGGCGACGCCTCGGGGTGGAACTGCACCGAAAAGATCGGATAGACTTCGTGCTCCATGCCTTCGAGAGTGCCGTCGTTGAGGTTCACATGGGTCGCCTTTACGGGCATCTTTTCCAGCGACTCGATGTCGACCGCAAATCCGTGGTTCTCAGAGGTAATGGAGACCTTGCCCGTGGTCAGCTCCTTTATGGGCTGGTTGCCCCCACGGTGACCGAACTTGAGCTTGTAGGTAGCCCCCCCGTAGGCAAGGCCGAGGAGCTGCTGCCCGAAGCAGATGCCGAAGATCGGGACTTTCCCGAAGAGCTTGCGTATCTCCACCACGATATCGGGGACCCCTTCGGGATCGCCCGGCCCGTTGGACAGAAGGACGCCGTCGGGCGCATACGCAAGGATGTCGCGGGCACTCGTGCGCGCGGGGACTATGACCACCCGGCACCCGGTCTTTTTCAGCATGCGGGGTATATTCATCTTGAGGCCGAAATCCATCACCACCACCAGCAGGTCCCCGCTCTCGCCGTCGAACGTGTACGGCGCCGGGCACGTGACCTCTTTCACCAGGTCGATGCCGAGGATGCCGGCAGACGTACGCGCCTTTTGCACGAGACTCCCCGCGTCGAGGTCCGTCGTCGAGATGATCCCTTTCATTGCGCCTTTTACCCGGATGAGCTTGGTGAGGGCGCGGGTGTCGACTTCTTCTATGGCCATGATGCCGTGGCGGATAAGGTAATCGAGGAGTCCTTCCTCCGCCCTGAAGTTGCTGGTGATCTTGCTGAACTCGCGCGTGATGAAGGCCTCGGCCTTCGGACCCCCGGATTCCACGTCCTCGCTGTTGACGCCGTAATTGCCGATGAGGGGGTAGGTCATGGTGACGATCTGCCCTTTGTAGCTCGGGTCGGTGAGGATCTCCTGGTAGCCCGTCATGCTCGTGTTGAATACGATCTCGCCTTCCTGCTCTCCTTCGATGCCCGCGGACCTGCCTTCAAAAACAGTCCCGTCTTCGAGCGCGATCAATGCCTTCATACTTTTCCTCCATTATTGGGGTTCAGCACCCCCTCCACCGGCAGAGCCGGATGGAGCCTCCCCGCTCAGCGCCTCGCATGCGCTCGCTTTCGCAGGGCCACGACCAGTTTCGTGGCCCCCCTCGCACGCTTTCACACACAGACCGCATATGTGATGGCCCAGGTTCCTCTTGTTCTTGAATTGCTGCAGCATGGCAAAACACCCTTTGTGGTCGAAATCGCCTGGCTCCTGCGCGATTGCCCCAGCCGGGCACGCGCCGATGCACGCGCGGCATGTGCCGCATCCAAATGCGTGCGGCTCGGCCGCCGTCAGGCCGATGTCGGTGAGCACCGTATTGTAGCGCAGCCGCGCGCCGAACCGCGGGTGGACGAGCAGGTTGTTGCGGCCTATCCAGCCCAAGCCCGCCGCCACCCCCACATGTTTATGGGAGATGTGGCCTTTCTGGCTCTGCCAGTCTACCATCTGGGACGCCGCGAAGGGCAACGCGCGTGCGCCCCTGCGCTCGATCTCTTTTGCCAGCTCGTAGGCGATGATGTCGAGCCGGTAATTGACCTGACGGTAATGGTGCAGATAAAACAGGGTCGGCCCGTCGGTCAGCGTCCCGAGGACACCGGAGGGGACGAGAAGGCCGAAGGAGATCGCGTAAGGGAAAGCGCGGAGGATGCCGTCGCCAAAACCGATGATTTCCCTGTCATAGCGGGATAAATCGGCAATACCCGTGACGTCGGCGCCCATGCCCTGGAGCAGGGCCGTGATCTCCTTTGTCTCCCCTCCCAAAGTCATCAGGCCCCCATCTTCTTGAAATGGACGAGGAGGGCGGTGACCGAGGCGGGAGTGACACCGGGGATGCGCGCCGCCTGACCGAGAGAGAAAGGACGCACCCTGGAGAGCTTTTCTATCACTTCCCTCGACAATCCGGATACCTCTTCATAAGCGATACGGGCCGGGATCGGCATCCGTTCCGACCTTCTCGCCTGCTCGACTATCTCCTTTTGCCTGTCCGTGTAGCCCCGATATTTTATATACAACTCCACCTGATACGCAACATCCTCGCCGAAGGCGCGAATTGTCTCCTCAAGCCCGGAAAGGTCGCTGATACCCACTTCCGGCCGCCTCAAAAGCTCCTCAAGGGTGACGGGGTTCTTTATTCTTTCCAGGCCGAACCCGGCGAGGCGCTCGTTGACCGCTTTTGTCGGCATAAGCCTCGTTCCGGAAAGGATGGCAAGAAGCTCGTCGATCCGTGCCTTCTTCTCCCGTACCCGCGTCATCCGCACGTCAGACACCACCCCGACGCCGTATCCCTTTTCGGTGAGCCTGAGGTCCGCGTTGTCTTCCCTCAGAAGAAGCCGGTACTCGGCCCGTGACGTGAACATGCGGTAGGGCTCGTCGACCCCTTTGGTGACGAGGTCGTCGATCATTACTCCCATGTACGCCTCGTCCCTTCCAGGGACGAAGGGCGCATCCCCGCGCACTTTCAGCGCCGCGTTCATGCCGGCGACAAGCCCCTGGGCAGCCGCCTCTTCATAGCCTGTCGTCCCGTTGATCTGCCCCGCCAGAAAAAGGTTCTCCACGCGCTTCGTTTCGAGGGTTGGATTAAGCTGCGTGGGATACACAAAATCATATTCTATCGCATAGCCGGGCCGCGTGATCTCCACACGCTCCAGCCCTTCGATGCTGTGGAGCACATCCAGCTGGATATCGAGGGGCAGGCTCGTGGAGAGGCCGTTCGGATAATATTCGGTGGTATTGAGACCTTCCGGCTCCAGGAATACCTGGTGGCGCGGCCTGTCCGCGAACTTTACCACCTTGTCCTCTATGGAGGGGCAGTACCTGACCCCCGTCCCCTTGATCTTCCCCGTGTAGAGGGGCGACCTGTCGAGGCCGGACCGGATCAACGCATGCGTCTTCTCATTCGTATAGGTCACGTAGCAGGCAACGAGGTCGCGCTCGATCCTGTCCGTCAGGAAGGAAAAAGGGCGCGGCGGATCGTCGCTCCATTGGGCCTCCAGGTTCGCAAGATCGATGGTGCCGCCGTCAAGCCGCGGGCACGTGCCGGTCTTCAGCCTGCCCATCTCGAAGCCGAGCCCGGCCAGATTCTCCGAAAGGCCGTGGCTCGCGGCATCCCCCATCCTCCCGCCCTGCCTTTGCTCGAAGCCCACGTGGATGAGGCCATTCAGGAACGTGCCGGTGGTCAGCACGACGGACCGTCCCATGATGCGCTCTCCCCACCCCGTCTCCACCCCGGCAAGGCGCGGACCGTCAAAGATAAGCCGCTCGACGACCGCCTGTTTGAGGTGCAGGTTCGGCTGTTCCTCCAGAACCTTCTTCATCATCAGGGAATAAGCCGACTTGTCGGCCTGCACCCGCGTCGCCTGGACCGCCGGTCCCTTTTTCATGTTGAGGGTCCGGAACTGGATGCCCGTGGCGTCGGTTACACGCGCCATCTGCCCGTCCAGGGCGTCGACCTCCTTGACGAGGTGCCCCTTGCCGAGGCCGCCTATCGCCGGGTTGCACGACATATGGGCAATCCTGTCGAGGTTCATCGTCAGAAGAAGGGTCTGCGCGCCCATGCGGCTGGACGCGAGCGCTGCTTCACAGCCCGCGTGTCCCGCACCGATTACGATAACATCAAACATGCCTTTTCCCACCGGCTTTTCGAAAAAATGCTCGTTTTTTGCAGACCGAAAGATCACAAGCGAAGATGTGCCCTACCCGCCTCTCTTCACGGCGTACCGTGTAATTCTACACGATTTGGTCCGTGAAATCCACAAGGTTTCCGGGCCGAGGCAGGATACGGGCTTTTCCGTAAGGACTCAGGGAGACGGCGACGCCCTTTTTTTCACCCTGACGATAAGACCTTTGAGATAATCCGTTTCGGGTATCGTCAGGAGCACCGGATGGTCGGGGGCCTGGGTGAGCTCGCGGACAAGATAGACGTCGGCGTGGCCGTAGGCCGCGATGCGCACCATGTCCCTGAACCTGGGCCGCTTCATGTGGTAGGAACAGGAAAAGGTGAAGAGATGCCCGTCGCGGGAGAGGCGCTTTAGCGCCTTTTTGTGAAGGTCGATATAGCCTTTCTCGCCCTCCTTGAGCTTCTTTTTAGATTTGATGAACGACGGCGGATCGAGGACGATCACCTCGTACTCCTCTGTCGCGCTTTTCAGAAAATCAAAGGCGTCGGCCCGCACGAACGTCCCTCCCGCGAGGCCGTTCAGCCTTGCGTTTTCCCTGCACATGTCCAGGACCTGGGCGGACGCATCGACGAACGTCACCGCCCGTGCCCCGAAATAGAGGGCATGGAGGCCGAACCCTCCCGTATAGCAGAAGAGGTCAAGGACGTTCCTGCCGGCCGAGAACTCCTTCATGAGGAGCCTGTTCTCGCCCTGATCGAAGTAGAAGCCTGTCTTGTGGCCGGAGAGCACGTCCACCAGGAACCGGAGCGGCCCCACCTTAATGACGGCCTCCCTGTCCACGCTCCCGTCGGCCGCCTCGATGTAGCTGGGAAGGCCCTCTTCCTTCCGGCTGGGGCTGTCGTTCCGAAGCACCACCGCTTGCGGGGAGAGCACCCTCTTCACCGCGCCGATGATATGCTCCCGCTGCCTCTCCATCCCCGCGGTCAACAACTGCACCACCACCTGGTCCTCGTACTTGTCGACAACGAGCCCCGGAAGAAAATCCGACTCCGAATTGACGACCCTGAAGCTGCCCGCCCCATAGCCCGCCCTCAACCCGAGGGCTTCTTCGATGGCGTGCGCGAAAAACTTCTCATCCACCGCAACCTTTCCGCGCGAAAGCAGCCGGGCGGCGATGAGGCTCTTCGCGTTGTAGTAGCCCGTGCCCAAAGACCTGCCCTTCTCGCCGACCAGCTCGACGACCTCTCCGTCGGGCAGACCGGCGGGTCTCGACTTCACCTGGTTGCTGAATATCCAGAGATGCCCGGCAACGACCGATTCTTCCCCGCTCTTGTCTACCTGTACCTGTTCCAGAACCGCGCCTTCCCCACGCGTCCGACTATTTTAAGGCCGGGCAAGGAATAAGGCAAGCTCGCCGCGAGCGTTTTGCCCTGTTCCCCCCTTTTTCTTTTGTGCACGGGTTGTACATCGACCGTGCACGGTGCCTGATGAGGATTCCCTTCTCCTGCAAGCCTTATCTATGCGGGGTGCACGAAAGTGCACGGTTTCAGGGGTCACTCATCCTCACATACGGGCAGTATGCTCCGGTGCGGGGCGGCTCATGGACCGCTTGGCGGTGCCCGGCGAAATCCATCGAAATTTCCTCCGGCCCAGGGATGATTTCCACACGGAACCAACCGGCCGCAGAGCGCACAACCATCCAAATGGTCACCATGGCCCAATTGTCAAAGAGCTTTCGGCCCATGCCGGGCTGAAAGCGACGGCCCCCAATGTTCACTTGCGACCCGGCCGCCACCCTAAATTCTCCCCTATTCCGACGTTCCTGTCAAAGTGACAACCAGGGCCGACAATCAGGAGGGACATGGAAAGGTGGCAACCAGGAGTGACAGAAAGCACCCGGACGGTTGTAAACGTTACCCACTCCTCGGACATATCGGTTTTTTTAAAGAATCACACACCCGCCCTCTTCAGGCACCGGCACCCCGAACCCGCTCCGGCACTTCTGAATTATTTGCTTTGAATTCTCTACGATCCGTGTAGTAGTAGAAATGGTAATGTGTAACTCTCTGCAGAGACTAGAAGCCGGGTGATGGAAATACGCTATTCCGAAAAAGCGGTGAAACAACTCAAGACGGTCGCTAAGGGTGACAAGAAGAGCGCCGCCATGATTCTGGATGTCGTGGAGGCATATGCCGCTGACCCACGGGGCAGGTTCGACGTCAAGGTGTTGAAAGGGAAATTGGGTGATATGAAAAGATTTCGACTCGGGAAGTATCGTATACTATTCGACGACGAGAACGAAGTGATGTCTGTCTATGACAGTAAAGCACAGGCGGGAGGCGTACAGTGATTAAAACGCAGATTGTCAAGGAGAACAATAAGCCGGTCGCAGTCATCATGGATTACAAGGAGTACGTGCGACTCAGGGAGATCGAGCAGGAGCGGAAGGACTATCATTCCGTGACAAAAACCAAGGCCGCGAACAAGAAGTGGACGGGCCCTGAGGAGCTGAAAAAGGATCTCGGCCTGTGACCGCAATGGGCCTTAAGAAATAAGTTAGTCTAGTCGACAAAATAACAACGTTGTCCCCTTGAACGTCCGCCATCCGTCGAAAATCTCTCCGGCCGCAAAGAAAGGAACCTTACCCAGGCGAGTGGCGCAGGGGAGCCTCCCCCCTGCGCTCTCTCAGAACCCGGCGTGAGCCTCTCGGCTCACCGGGCTCCCATCATCCAGCCGTCGGTCGCGCGCCAAACTGCCAGTGCGGAAACAGGGAGGGCTGCCTTTTGGCTATTCCTCCCAGCCATTGCTTGTCGACCCCTGCTGCTCCCTGGTTCGCCTTTACCTGTTTCCACGCCTCCACCACGACCTTCTGAGAAATCTCAAACGGCCTTGCCTTCTTCAGTTGGTTCCTCCCATCATTCATGGTTGACCCCTGAATTGGCCGGATAACCCGCCCCCTTCGCCAAGGACGCATTACCGTCCTTCATCGCTACTACGGGGCGGTCCGTCCCTGTGCTC
>PLSJ01000449.1 GCA_003165115.1 Syntrophaceae bacterium
ATGGCGCGGTGGATTCCACGCTGTACTCCACCACCAGCATGTTGCGCACCATGGAGTTGATCCTGGGATTTCAGCCGATGTCACAGTTCGATGCCGCCGCCCGGCCCATGTACGACTCGTTTCAGGCGACGCCCGATCTGCGCCCGTATTCCGCAGCGGAGATCAAGGTGGATTGGAACCAACGAAATCTGGCCACAGCCTGGGGAGCGCAGACCAAACACCTGAATTTCGCCAAGGAAGATGCCGTGGATGACCAATTGCTCAGCCAAATGGTCTGGCGCTCCGTCCACGGCAACGCCAGCAGCATGCCGCCCCCCGTCCACGCCGCCTTCGTGTTCGCCGCTCCCAAGCAGGACGACGACTAGCGCGTCACGAAAATTTGGGACGGCCAGGCTTTCCTTTTTATGATTTAATGAACCCATGAAACCGCTACCCCTGCTCGCCTTGGTCATGTCCACGCTGCTCTTGGTCCAGCCGTCGCCCGCCGCCGTCGGGGAGTTCGATGACCACGCCGACATCGGCGCCCCAACTCTGGCCGGCTCCGCCAGCTACGATCCAGCCAGCCAGGAGTACACCCTGTCCGGCGCCGGAACCAACATGTGGCTCGGCGCGGACCAATGCCAGTTTGCCTGGAAAAAGCTCAGCGGCGATTTCATCCTGCGCGCGCGGGTCAACTTCATCGGCCAGGGCGTGGTGGAGCATCGCAAAATCGGCTGGCTGGTGCGGCCCGGCTTGGATCCGGACGCGCCGTACGCCGATTGCGCCGAGCATGGCAGCGGCCTTACTTCCCTCCAGTTCCGTCGCACCAAGGGGGCCAACACCGAGGAGCGCGTCCTGTCCCTCACCAATGCCGACGTGCTGCAGTTCGAACGCCGCGGCAATACTTTCATTTTTTCGGCGGCCCGCTTCGGCGAGACTTTTGCCAGCGTGCAATTGGACAACCTGGATTTGGGCGGCGACGTCCTGGCGGGCTTGTTCATCTGCTCGCATTCCGCCGAGACGATTGAGCGCGCGAAGTTTCGCGACGTGCGAATCGTCATTCCGCCGGCCCCCAATTTCACCCCCTACCGGGATTATTTGGGCAGCGTTTTGGAAATTCTCGACCTCCCCGCCGGCCAACTGAAAAAAATCCATGCTTCCGCGCAGCCCTTCGAGGCGCCCAATTGGACGCGGGATGGAAAATACCTCATTTATAACCTCAGCGGCCGCTCGCCCAATCACGGCCGCTTGGTGCGATTCGATTTGGCCACTGAGGAAACTTCCTTTCTGGCCGCCGGTTCGGCCACCAACAATAACAACGATCACGTCCTTTCCTTCGACGGCACGATGCTGGGAGTCAGCGGAACCGCCGGCAGCGGTCCCTCGCAGGTGTTCACCCTGCCGTTGGCGGGCGGGGACCCCAAGCTGATAACTCCCCAAGGTCCCTCCTACCTGCATGGCTGGTCGCCGGATGGTCAATGGCTCGTGTTCACCGGCGGCCGCAGCAGCAAGTTCGATATTTATAAGATCCCCTCGGCTGGAGGCGACGAAATCCGGCTGACCGATGCCCCGGGCCTGAACGATGGGCCGGAGTATTCACCGGACGGGCAGTTCATTTACTTCAATTCCAGCCGGACCGGCAAAATGCAGATTTGGCGCATGAAACCCGACGGCACCGGCCAGGAGCGCGTGACCAACGACGAGCTGAACGACTGGTTTCCCCATGTCTCGCCAGATGGCAAATGGATTGTGTTCCTGAGTTTTGGCAACGACGTCAAACCGGACGATCACCCCTATTACAAGCATGTTTACCTGCGCCTCATGCCGGTCGATGGCGGAGAGGCGAAAGTCATCGCCTACGTCTTTGGCGGCCAAGGCACCATGAACGTCCCTTCGTGGTCGCCGGACAGCCGTCGCATTGCGTTTGTCAGCAACACGCAAATGCCGTAAGCCCACCCCAGCCGGGAAACAACCGAATCATTTAAACATGAGTTTACAGACTTTCCTGCTTTACCTTGCGGCCTGGACACTGGCGGCTTTGATTCCGGGGCCGGCGGTAATGTGCTCCGTGGCGCAATCGACGCGTTATGGCTTCCGGCCCAGCCTGGCCGGCATCCTCGGCATTCAGTGCGGGAACCTACTTTTCTTTATTGGCATTGCTTCCGGCTTGGGCGAATTGCTGGCCACCGCCACCACGGCGTTTTCCGTCCTGCGCATCGCCGGGGCGATTTATCTGCTTTACCTGGGGCTGCGCATTCTCCGGGCAACCTTCCGCGGGCGGTCGAGTTCGCCCGCCCAGCCCGGAACCGTGCTTCCGCCCCAGCGCAGCCTGTTTCTCCAGGGGTTGTTAATTCAAATCACCAATCCCAAAGCGTTGTTGTTTGTCTCGGCTTTATTGCCGCAGTTCCTCGAGCCGGAGCGCCCGGTCCTGTCCCAACTGGCTATTTTCGGGCTTACGACCATTGCCGTTGATTTGGTGGTCCTTTCGTCCTACGCGTATCTGGCCCGGCAAGGAATTCAATCGTTTCGCGACTCCCAGGGAGCAGCCTGGCTGGAGCGCGTTTTTGGGGGCGCCCTGATTTTCTTCGGCTGCCGCCTCTTAATCACCCGCAAATAACGTGAACATGGGAACCAAAACCAAATGCAATACGGTCTGCTTCCTGAAATTTTTCCTCAGCGCCGCCCTGCTGGGGCTCGTCGGCTGCGCGGAAACCAAAGCAACACNNTCACCCCCGCGCCAGCCCGATCCGCTGTTGCCCTCTGTGACGGCCAACAACAGCACTTCGGCCCCCCCGGTGATCAATGTCGTCATTACCAACGCCGGCCCCAGCTCCAATTTCGTATCCGTCACGGTGATCAACTGGATGACCAATGTGGCTCCCGCCCCGGGTGCGCTGACCGAAACGAACCCGGAGGCCGGCACGCTGGAGGTCAAAGACCGCCTCACGAAATTGGAGTCCAAAGCGGATGTGATCGAAGGCGAACGCAAAATCATTGATTGGTGGATTGCCCTGCTGGCGGTTTTGACCACCATCATCGCCCTGCTGGGGGCGTTGCTGCCGTTCTTGATGGGGCGCAAGGATAAGGAATTAATTCAACAGGAGTGGCAGAGCATCAAGGAGATGAAAGAGGAGGTCGGGCAGAAGAAACTGGAGGTGGAAGGGGTGGTATCGGAGGTGAAGGCCATGCGGGGCCTGCTGGGAGCGTTGGAAACGGAATCCAGACGCCAACTCGCCAGCTTTACAAGCGGCAGACCGCCCACGGACGTGGAGGCGGACCAGACCAGAACCGCCATCGAAACGATTAAGAACAATCCCAATGCGGACTTGGAAATGAAATTGAGGGCCGAGGCAGTGGCCGCCAGCCAGGCCAAGCAGTCAGAGAAGGCATATAGTCTTTGGCGCGTCCTGTCGGACTACTGCCCCCAGGATGCCAAAGTCCATTTCAATGCCGGCTATTGGGCGCACGCAATTGCTGAGCAGCTAAAACCCAGTGAAGCGCTTCGCTGTTTCAAGCAGGCGTGCGCGCATTATCAAAAAGCACTCGAACTGGATCCCGGCCTGCATCAGGCCGCTTACAACTGGGCCAGCGCGTTGGACGATACAGCCAAGGCTGAACTGATGGGCGGTGATCTGGCGTCCGCCCGGAAGCTGTGGCGGCAGGCGGCGGAAAAATTTGAATCGGCTTTGAAACTCAAGCCGGACTTGCCCGAAGCCGCGGACAACTGGGGGATTGCGCTGGCGGCGGAGGCAAAAGCCGTGCACGAGAGCGGAGATTTGACCGGTGCCCGGGCGTTGTGGCGCCAGGCCGGAGAGAAATTTGCCTTGGCCCTTAAAATCAAGGACAACAAAGATGACGCGGCTTATAACTGGGGCCTGGCTCTGGCGGACGAGGCGAAGGCCATTTCCAAAACCGACTTGGCCGCCGCGCGGGCTGTGTGGCATGAGGCGGGGAGCAAATACGAATTGGCCCTTAAAATTAAGCCCGATAAATGCGTGGCGGCCGATAGCTGGGGAAACGCGCTGGCCGCTGAAGCGGCGGCGGTGGCCAATAGCAACCTGCCGAACGCCAAAGACCTCGAGCGAACCTTGTGGGAACAAGCGCTGGCCAAATATCAGCAGGCCACCGAAAAGCCCGACTTTGTAAATTCGCGTTTCAACAGCGCCTGCGCTTACGCGCATTTGGGCCAGGCCAAAGCCTGCTGCGACTGGCTTGCCAAGTGGAAAGAGTGCTATCCCAAGGCCACGAAAGCTGATCTGGACAAGGAGACCGATTTTGATGGCATCAGGGGCACCCAGGAATTTCGCGTCTTTCGCGATTCATTACCCGATTGAATCAACAACCCCAATCTCGACACTTTGGTTTTTCGTTGCTAGCGTGCGGGCATGAACTTTCTCGTCACCGGCGGCGCCGGGTTCATCGGTTCCCACCTTTGTGAGAGACTCATCAAAGACGGCCACGAGGTGGTCTGCCTCGACAACTTTTTCACCGGCGCGAAGAATAACATCGTCCACCTCATGGGTCAGCCGCGCTTCGAGCTCCTCCGGCACGATGTGACGGAGCCGATCCTTGTCGAGGTGGACTGGATCTTCAACCTCGCCTGCCCCGCGTCCCCCATCCACTACCAGTACAACCCCGTGAAGACGACGAAAGTGAGCGTCCTCGGGGCGCTCCATGCGCTCGGACTCGCAAAGAGGGTGAGGGCGAGGGTGCTCCAGGCATCGACCAGCGAGGTTTACGGGGACCCGGACATGCACCCCCAGAAGGAGGAGTACTGGGGGAACGTCAACCCCATCGGCAGGCGAAGCTGCTACGACGAAGGCAAGCGCGTGGCGGAGACGCTCTTCTTCGATTATCTGAGGCAGAACAAGGTCGACGTGAAGGTGGTCCGTATTTTCAACACCTACGGGCCGCGCATGAGGCCCGATGACGGCAGGGTCGTAAGCAATTTCATCGTCCAGGCGATCAGGGGTGAGGACATCACCATCTACGGTGACGGCGCCCAGACCCGCTCCTTCTGCTACATCGATGATCTCGTCGAAGGGATGATCCGCATGATGGACTACGAGACCGGGGAGCACCCGCGGCAGCACGACTACACGAAGCCGCACCTTTCGGGCTTTCCGGGGCCTGTCAACCTGGGCAACCCCTTTGAGGTGCCCGTCGTGGAGCTTGCGCGAAAGGTCATCAGGCTGACAGGTTCCGCATCTAAGCTCGTTTTCGAGAGACTGCCGGAGGACGACCCGCGGAAGAGGTGCCCCGACATCTCAAAGGCCAGGGAATTCCTCCACTGGGAGCCGAAGGTGGCCATCGACGAAGGCCTCCGCAAGACGATCGACTATTTCCGGGACAGCAACGATAAGTGAATACGGCGAATAGGGGTAAAACGGAGTATGTCATCGAAAACGGCACGGAATTGTGCGCATCCCGCATGATTCTCACGACGGGAAGGAACGACTAATGGGTTTTTTCAGCATCTTTTCACATGTCAGGGCGTGCAGGGAACTGGTACAACTTCTCACCAGCCATCGGCAGCTCACGATTGAGATGACGAAGAGAGAGATTTTCGACCGGTACATCGGCCAGATATTTGGGGTGTTCTGGGCTGTAGGCCACCCCTTGTTCCTGATGGCGCTTTTCGTGTTCATTTTTAGTTTTGTCTTCAAGCTCAAGATGGGAGGCACGGCTGAAATGCCCTTCGACTACACGACTTATTTACTCGCGGGTCTTGTACCCTGGATGGCTTTTCAGGAAGGAATGATCAAAGGAAGCAACGTGATCGTGGCCAATACGCACCTTGTCAAACAAATAGTTTTCCCCATTGAGGTGCTGCCCGTGAAAGGCGTTTTGACGTCAGTGATAACCATGGTCATCTCTTTGATCGTCCTTACGCTATATGTTCTTATCTCTTTCCACCGGCTGCCCTGGACTTATGCCTTATTGCCCGTGTTAATTTTTCTTCAGCTCCTCTGCATGATCGGCATATCCTACCTGTTATCCTCCGTGGGGGTCTTCTTCAAGGACTTGAAAGACTTTGTGATGCTCTTCAGCATCGCCGGACTTTATCTCATCCCAGTCTTTTACCTGCCTGTGCAGGTTCCCCGGTTACTAAGACCCATCTTGTATCTGAATCCCTTCAGCTACGCCATATGGTGTTACCAGGATGTACTTTATTTTGGCAAGATTGTTCATTTGTGGTCGTGGGCGGTCTTCTCGTTAGAGAGCATCGGAATATTTTACTTTGGTTTTCTCGTTTTTAGAAAGTTACGAATAATGTTTGGAAACGTACTATGAAAGGCAGCGACGGCATTGCTATAAGGGTTACCGATCTCTCGAAGAAATTCAACATTTATACAAAACCTTCGGATATGCTCTGGGAAATGTTTGAAAGAAAACCGAGATATAAGGAATTCTGGGCGCTGAAAGACATTACGTTTGATGTGAGGAAAGGAGAAGTCGTTGGCGTAATTGGACGAAACGGCAGCGGAAAAACAACTATGCTTCGGATAATAGCCAGCACCTTGGAGAAGACAGGCGGGCATGTTGAAACACATGGAAAAGTCGCGGCGATCATGGCATTGGGTATGGGGTTCAACGTAGAGCTGAGCGGCCGGGAAAACATTCTGATAGGGGGACTCTGTCTGGGAATGACAAAGGAAGAGATACTGGCGAAGACGGAGAGCATTATCGACTTCAGCGGATTGGAGGCATTCATCGATCAACCTTGCAGAACATATTCGAGCGGCATGCTGGCCCGACTGGCCTTCAGTACTGCCATCAGCGTTGAGCCGGATATTTTCATCATCGACGAAGCCTTATCGGTGGGCGACATGGCCTTTGGCGCAAAATGTTTTACCAGAATAAGAAAGATAGCAAGGAGCGGCGCCACGGTTTTTTTTGTGAGCCATGATCTGCAAAGTGTCTATTCATTATGCCATAAGGCCATACTCCTCGATCATGGGCAGATAGTGACCATGGGAGAACCTCGCAAGGTGGGGTCGGTCTACGAACAGATCATGCATAATGAGATGGCCGTGCAGAACAAAAGACCTTTGCCTGTTTACTGCGACGCGGAGGTAGCTGTGCCTGGGGCAGATTCTGTTTCCGACGTTACTGCCAATGATCAGCATGTTATTTCAAGCCAAGACTTGCCGGAAGAAGGGGCGGGCCATAGAAGGACCGTCGAAGGAGATGCTGCGTGCGGACCACACGAGGCCGATTTCGAGATGGAGGCGGTGGGCGACTCCGGTGGCGAGCATGGGAGGATACTTGAGACTTGCATTCTTGATTCTCATGGAAAGAAGGTGTACTTGTTGCATCAGACCGAAACGTATANNTACTTTGCGAAAGATTTTAAGTCATTATCGATAGGATTTCGCTTGCAGGCGCCGTCGGGTACCGCAGTGTACGGAACCTCCTCGCCGCTCCATAATCAGGAAATAAGTGCGCGAGCAGGAGAAGTGATTTCCATTGACTTCAGTTTCGAGTGCACAGTGGCGGTAGGAGCTTATTTTCTCAGCGTCGGAATAGCAGAGATGTTAGGTGAACTTTCAGAATACTATCATTATACGATGCTCCATTTTGTCGCCGATGCAGCAACGGTCCAGGTATCAGGCCCGAACAAATTTGCCGGGATGGTCGATTTGAATAGTAGGATGATTGGTATTCATAGAGAGCAATCCGGTAAACCCGCAAGTGATCTACGCTCGAGTTAGGACGAATTATGGCCCGCAACAACGTGGGCGAGACCGGGTTGGGCCGGAGACGCAGTCACCATCGCGATCATAGGGAATTGGATATGAAGCGGATACAGGACCTTTATTACGTACTTTTAAGAAAATTGCTCGGACCCGGTCTGCCACACGAGACAGAGGGAACCGGGCAAAGTGCCGTATTGTTATCACGAGTCGGACTGCTCGAAGACAGGGTCCATCATCTCGAAGACCGGCTGATGAGCTACTACCGAAACAGGTGGGACGCTATAGATAATCTCGCAGATTATCTGGTGGGGGCGGAGGTTCCGGGGGATTATGTGGAGTTTGGAGTCTACAAGGGCGTGACCTTTGGCTATGCCCTTAAGATTATGTCCTCGTTATTCCCTAAGATGAAGTTCATCGCCTTCGACTCCTTCGAGGGTTTGCCGGAGCCGAAAGGCATTGACCGGACAGAAGATTATTCGAGCAATTTTTACAAGGGTCAGTTTGCCTGTTCCGAGAGTGAGTTTATGGCCCTGCTGGCACAACAGAACGTGGATCTGCAAAAGGTCGTTACGGTGAAAGGATGGTTCCATGATGTGCTGAAGGACCATTTGTCGGAAAACCTCGGTCCGGATGTGATTGCTGCCGCCTGGATAGATTGCGACCTGTACGAATCGACAGTGCCCGTCCTTGATTTTATCGGTCCCCGGCTCTCCACCGGTTCCGTGCTTCTTTTTGACGATTGGGGCTGCTTCAGGAACCTTCCTGACTTCGGCCAGCAAAGGGCGTGCAGCGAATGGCTCGTTGCGAACCCCCACATCACCCTGGACCCCCTTTTCCCGTTCGCATGGCATGGAAAGGCCTTTACTGTTAGACTTTCATAGCCCATGGCGCACCTGTTGAACATGAAAGAACCGGCGGGCAAGCTGGAGTGCCCCGTCTGCGGTTCCCCATCTTTCGAGCCGACACCCCAGGTGATCGACCTGAGACGCGTTCTCGAAAGATGGCAGATCGAGGCCGATATCACGTTACGGGATTCGGTTTGGCGGGAATACAAGGAAGATATGAAATCGAGCATCAGACTCTACCGGTGCTCAACGTGCAGGGCACAAATGTTCATGCCCCCCGTAAGCGGAAGCGAGGATTTCTATGCCGACATCACCGCTAAAGAATATTACGTCGCCGAGAAATGGGAATTCTACCAGGCGGCCAGGGATATAGAGCGGTACAAAAGAAAAAAGGTCCTTGATATTGGTTGCGGCAACGGTTATTTCCTGAGTCTGCTCTCATCCAGGGTAAAACATATCGGGTGTGTGGGTTACGAATTCAACAGCGTCATGGCAGATATGGCGAGAGGAAAAGGCCATACGGTATACACCGGCCGTTTTCCGGAAGCGGTGCTCGGTAGCGACGGTAAGGCGGAGTTCGATGCCGTATGCCTGTTCCAGGTCCTCGAGCATCTGTCTGACCCAATGGGTTTCCTTCGGGACGTGTGCCGGGCGATGATCCCCGGCGGGTTGCTCTTTGTGGGAGTGCCGGATGCAGAGGGCCCCCTCAGATTTTTCCCCTATGCGCTCACGGATATCCCGCCCCACCATGTTACACGGTGGTCTCGGGAAACGTTCAGGAGGGGACTGCGCGGATTAGGCCTGGAGTTTGTCAAAGCAGCTTACGAGCCCTTGCCGCACTACCTCTGGCAAAGTTATCTCCCGCCCATTATAGAGCAACGTTTTCCGTCTCTGAGAAGAGCCGACACCTTTATCCGCGGGCGCCTGACCTCTGCGGTCATCTCTCTCATGAAGACAATCGGCATAAAGTGGCTGCACGGGGTACGGGGACACACCCTCTACGTGGTCCTTCGATTCGGTAAAGACTGATGTGCGGCATTTGTGGGACGTGGGGAAGGGCCGAACCGGAGTCGGTGGGTAGGATGATACGTGCCATGGAGCACAGGGGGCCTGACGATAGGGGCATATACAGCGATGTGCGTGCCTGTCTGGGAATGTCACGCCTCTCCATTCTGGACCTGAGCAACGCCGCTCATCAGCCCATGCATAACGAAGATAAGACAATCTGGATCGTTTACAACGGTGAGATGTATAACTTCCAGACCGAGCGAGAGCTTCTCGAAAATTCCGGGCAAAAGTTCTTTTCGAGATCAGACACGGAGGTAGTTCTCAAGCTTTACGAACGTTACGGCGACGACTTCCTGCTGAGGCTGAGGGGTATGTTTGCCCTGGCGATCTTTGATAAGCGGCGGGGGCCCGGCCGGGAGCGCATGATCCTCGCCAGGGATCACCTGGGCATCAAACCGCTGATCTACGCCCGTTCAGGCAACTCACTCGTTTTTGCTTCCGAGCTGAAAGCCTTGCTCGCATCCGGCCTTATAGCGTCGACGATCGATCCGGTTTCCTTACGGCTTTTACTCAGTTACGGCTCCATTTATCAACCTCACACGATGATAGAGGGGGTCAGCATGCTCCTTCCTGCCCATCGACTCATTGTCGACGAGAAAGGAGAGCGCCTCGAGCGCTATTGGTCGATCGAGGTCGACCGACTGAGGCCGCTCAGGGCCAGGCCATACGAGGAGTTGGTCGAACGCGTGGCTGAAAAGCTTGAAGAATCGGTGCGGCTGCAGATGGTAAGCGATGTGCCGGTCGGGGCATTCCTGAGCGGGGGAGTTGACTCGTCACTCTTGGTCGGTCTCATGACCAGGATCGCGGGCCGGCGAGTGAAGACTTTTTCGGTCGGCTTTGAAGCTGAGGGAGCCGGCCTGGATGAAAGCCAGGAGGCGGAAAGGAGCGCCCTTTTCTTTGGCGCAGACCATACGAGGGTCGTGGTCACGGGGTCTGACCTGAAGAACCGGGTCGAGCACTTCGTGGAAGCCCTGGACCAGCCATCGGTAGATGGAGTAAACAGCTACTTTGTGTCAATGGCAGCAAAGCAAAGCGTAACGGTAGCCATATCGGGTACGGGCGGAGACGAACTTTTTGCAGGTTATCCATGGTTTGCCGAGATGGCGCTGTACGAAAGGAAAAAGGCTGGGAAGGAAGGAAGATTCCTTAATCGACTCCTTGGGTTGCCTCTCCTTGGTCCATTCTTCGGCCGGGCGGGGATGCCCCGGCACAGCGACAAGGAGTTTCTCAATCGGTACGGAGCCACTTACCAGGTGTTTGGTCCTGCCGGGGCGCCGGAGTTCATGAAGAGGGAGCCGAATGGCTCCGAAGGGATGGATAAGGACGCTGCCCGGGATCTGGCGGGGATTGACGAACTTCCCCGCGCGGCGACGATCGAGCGCGTTTCAGCCTTGTGCTTACGCGGCTACACGGCCAATCAGCTCTTGCGGGATATAGACGCCGTATCCATGGCGCACTCTCTCGAGGTGCGGGTGCCATTTCTGGATGTGCCGCTCACGGACCTGGCGTTCTCTCTGCCCTTTTCCTCGAAGCTGGGGGATATCGACGGTATTGACACCTCCTTTCACACCGCGTCATACCGGGAGACAGGCGCCAAAAAGGTGCTCATCGACGCAGGTCGAAAACTTGGTATTCTGCCTGACTCAATCGATTGCCAACCCAAGCGTGGTTTCACCATGCCGCTCGACCACTGGTTAAAGGGCCCACTGAAAGACGTGCTTTTCGATACGCTTTCCACCCGCTCTGTCAAATCACGTGGATTACTGGAACCCCGGGCAGTAGAGCAGGTGAAGGACGGATTCCTGGAAGGGGTCATACACTGGACAAGGCCATGGCTTCTGGTGGTGCTCGAACTCTGGTGTCGCCAGACGTTGGGGAATTCCCTGACGAGCGATAGTCGCCAGGTGGCAAACGGATGAAGCCCGAACACCTCCAAATCCTCCGCTCTCCTGAGAGCAAGAAGAGCCTGCAATGCAAGCAGCCTGTATTCGTAGACGGTCGCATCAGGTCCGGAGTGTTGACGGATGGAGAATACTCCTATCCGATTATCGATTACATCCCCAGGTTTGTCCCTTACGACAACTACTGTTCGAGCTTTACGTTGGAGTGGGAAAAGCATCCGGACATCCTGTACGGCAAATACTCCAATTACTCTGCCTACGAAGAGAGGTTTCACAAGGAGACGCGGTGGGAAGGAGATCTCCGGGGCGAAGTTATTCTTGAGGCCGGCTGCGGTCCCGGGGCCTTCACGCGCTACGCGCTCGAAACCGGCGCTACGGTGGTTTCCTTCGACGCATCGAGAGGCGTCGAAAAGAGCCATGAGATGAATGGAAAGAATGACAATTGCTGCATCCTCCAGGCCAGCATCTATGAAATGCCGTTTCCCGATAATTTTTTTGACAGAATATTCTGCTTCGGTGTCCTGCAGCATACCCCCGACCCAAGAGGCAGCCTCAGGGCACTGGTTTCAAAGTTGAAGCCGGGCGGACAATTGGCGTGCGACATCTACAGCGTCCCTCCCTCGCATCATCCCTACACGGGCCTGCTAAAGACAAAATATTTTCTTCGCCGGTTTACCCGCGGGAAGGAGCCGAACAAACTCTACCGACTGATCAGCCATTATGTGGGCGTAATGTGGCCCATAACGCGGGTAATGCGCAGAATCCCAAAATATGGCATACAAATAAACAGGAAATTCCTGTTCGACGACTACGACACGAGGCTGACGAACATGGACCGGAAACTGCATAAGGAGTTTGCCCGCCTCGATATTTTTGACATGCTTTCTCCTGCCTACGATTTGCCCTCGACTGTAGAGGAACTCGGAAAGTGGTATCAATTGGCCGGTCTTGACAGCGTGGAGGTCCATTTCGGGTACAACGGGATCGAGGGCAGGGGTAGGAAGCCTATTCACCACGATGGAGGCGGCCATCAATAATTCGCGCCCCGACTGGCCTGCGGCAGGAAGGAGGCAGCCCGCACCCGATGACCCCGATTATCTGGGCTCGAGAGGTCTGTCCCGCGGCCTGCAAAGAGCGATCGACCTTGAACTCAAGGGCAAAAAGGGGCTCCGTATTCTCGATGTGGGTTGTGGCCAGAAGGCGTTCTACCCTTTTTTTGAGCCATTCTGCAAAACGTATATCGGTACCGACATCCTCAGGGGTGACTCTCTCATCGATATCGTCTGCCCGGCCGAAAGTCTCGCCGTGAAGGATGAATGGGCGGATCTGGTCCTTTGCCTCTCCGTTCTCGAGCACGTCAACAACCCGGGTAACGTGGTAGGCGAACTCTACCGGGTAGTGAAACAAGGCGGACTGGTGTTCGCCTCAACCCATGGATGCTTCCCCTGGCATCCTTATCCTCAGGACCACTGGCGCTGGACACAAACGGGTCTGCCCTTGCTTTTTAAACAGCACGCAGCTTTTTCTTCGGTCCACCTCTTTTCTACCCGCGGCAGTATGTCGGGCATATTCTTCCTTCTCGCACATTATAGCTACCGGTGGACGAGCGAAAAAGGGAAATTGTTCCTTAGGAGGCCTCTCACTACATTGATCAATCGACTCGGCGAATTCCTTGACCGGAAGAGTCCCGGCCTCGCCGATATCAACCGTCCTGTAACAGCCATACCGGAGTTTTTTGTCATTGCCAAAAAGTAGGCCAGACGACAGGTTCGACGACGATCCGTATCCGGAGAGACCGCGGATCCTCTTCATCGGGCATCCTTCGAGCACCCACACGCACTCATGGGTGGATAACGTTTCCGGAAGCTTCAACGTGCGTCTTTTTGGCCTGCCTACGGGTTATCCGCCTTCCAACTGGCCGGTCAGGACTTATGTTACCTTCATCCACCTCCCTGAGGGACTCAACCCGGATACAAGACGCTGGCTCCATCCGACCCCGGAAGACATCAGGCTACAACAGACGGCCCACCCTTCCTTCGTCGCTCCTGCCGCTTCCTACCAGGAATGGCTGGTAAAAATCATTGAAGAATGGCAGCCCCATGTGGTGCACACCTTCGGCTTGGACCCCGCGTCTTTCCTCCTTTGCGCGATAAAGGATTCCCATGATTTACCAAGCTCCTTCACGTGGGTAGTGCAGGCTCGGGGGGGACCCGATCTCGCCCTCAACCGCCTTCTGTCTCAGTACTCACTCAAGATAACCGACGTCTTGAGAAACTGCGACCAGTTCATTGCGGACAATGCGCAAAACTACGAATACGCGCGGGAATTGGGGCTAGACCAGCGCAAGGTATCTTCTCTCGGCGTGGTACCGGGGACAGGCGGGATAGACGTGGATAAACTCTCGTCCATGTGGAGCGGGCCGACGTCGAAAAGGGAGCGGATAATACTTTGGCCTAAGGCATATGAGGGACCCCAGAGCAAAGCCCTGCCTGTGTTCGAAGCGATAAGGCTTTCGTGGGATCGTATTGCTCCATGCACGATCCTTATGACGGCAGCCATACAGGAGGAAATCTACCAGTGGTACCAGACACTGCCGGAAAAGATCAGGAAAAGCTGCTCGCTCACCGACCGGATCCCGAGAAGCGAGATCTTCCGGGTTATGGTGAAGAGCCGGGTTGTCCTCTCCCCATCCCTCCTCGACGGCATTCCTAATCTGCTTTACGAGGCAATGGCTACCGGTTCATTTCCCATTTTTTCCCCGCTCGAGACAATTGTGGACATCGTAGAGAGTGAGAAAAATCTGCTCTATGCCCGCAACCTGTATCCGGAAGAAATCGCTCATGCACTGGACCGTGCAATGAATGATGACCCGCTCGTGGACGCCGCCGCGCTGCACAATATGAACCTGGTAAAGGAACGGGCCGACCGGAGACTGATCGTCCCGAAGATAATCTCCTATTATGAGCGAATCTCGGGCCGTGAAAGAGATGAGGAACAGGCCCGTCGCTGCGTAAGGGAACAACTTTCATCGGAAGGAAGGCCGCCGGCGACGGACGTTGCACCGCCCTGCGACCAAGCTTTGTCGGATGACAGGCAGGAAGCCATGCTGCTCTGCCGTGCCGTTGAGATGAAAAATGGCAGGGCCCTGGAGGTGGTCGACCGGGTCCTCGAGCTTCACGATTCGAAGATTTCCGGTATTTTTCTGAAGGGCATGTCCCTGAATGATCCCCAGGTCCTTGGATTGCTCGACAGGGCGTTAAGCCTGGGTAATCCCCAGGTCTTCGCCTCACTTGACAGGGCATTAGGTCTGAATGATCGCGCAGTGTTCGGCGTGCTCGACAGGGCCGTAAGCCTGAATGATCCACGTGTCTTCGCCCTATTCGACAGGGCCGTGAACCTAAATGATCGCAGGTTGTTCGATTCGATCGACCGGGCCATTAGCCTGAATGATCCACGGGTCTATATGCTGCTCGACCGGGCCATGAGCCTGAATAGCCCCCACGTGGTTGATTTGCTCGATCGGGCCATAGAGCGTCACGATGCCGACATGTTTGGTCTCCTCGATAGGGCTACGGGAGTCGACAGCCGTGTGCCGTGTGGTCTCCTGGACCGGGCGGCGGCGCTGCACGACCCAGGGGTGCTCGAACTGCTTGACAAGGCCATAGAGTTGAACGATGCCGATATGTTTGCTCTCCTCGATCGGGCTACGGTGGTGAATAACTCTGTACTGTTCGGTCTCCTGAATCGCGCTCTGGTGCTGCCTGACGCACGATTCCATGGCCTTCTGAAAATGGCCGCGGCCCTGAACGATCCGTGGGTCTTCAGGCTCATGACTAACAAGCACGGGTTCTTTCCCGCAAAAGTACTCGTGGCCTTCCACGTATTGATGAGAAGATGGGGCATAGGCAAGGGCCTCTGATGGGGATCGAATTGGACCGTCTGCTGTTGGTAACCATCATCACGCCTGCATACAATAGGGGCAGTTTTCTCGAAGAGACGATTCAAAGCGTCATTTCCCAGGATTACCCTTGCATCGAATACATCGTCCTGGACGATGGTTCTACCGACAATACAGGGGACATACTCAAGAAGCATAACGGGCGTCTCTCCTGGGAATGCCATCCGAACATGGGCGAAACAAGAACGGTAAACAAGGGTTTCTCCATGGCGAAGGGAGAAATCGTTTGCGTGGTCAATTCGGACGATCCTCTCCTCCCCGGTGCCGTCTCCGGCTGTGTGAAGGCCCTCGAACAACATCCCGACGCCCTTGCCGCGTATCCGGACTGGCTCGAGATCGATTCCGATTCCCATCCTCTCGATGAATTACGCCTCCCCGACTATAACATCTACAACATGCTCGAGGATTTCAACGTAGGGCTCGGACCCGGGACGTTCATCCGCAAACGCGCCTTCGATTTAATCGGTTACAGGAATTTGAGCCTCAAGTACACCGGCGACCTGGATTTCTGGTTTCGTCTTGCTTTAAGGGGTCCCCTGATCCACGTCCCCCAGGTCCTCGCTACTCACCGGACCCACGGAGATTCTGCATCGGTTGCCGCGAAAGGCGCACGCATGTCCGGCGAGTTGGTGGAAATGGTGACCAACCTGTACTCCCAGCCGGACCTGCCAAACGGTCTCTGCAAGATGCGTTCGAGCGTGCTTTCTCAGGCCCACGAGGTGGCGTCGCACTACTGTGGGTCGGATGTCAGGGCCGCTCGGAGACATAAAGTGAGGGCCTTCCGGCTCAACCCGTCGAGATTTATCCTTCAATGGCTCCGTTCGGGGGTTGTCCGGATCGCGCCCGGCCTCGGGCTGGCTTCGGTGAAGCGGGTCGTGCTCGCGGTATCCCTTAAGATGGCTTCGCTGGTTCTCCCCCGGCTGCGCGCCCCTGTATGGCTGTTTCTTCATTTTCAGACATATCTATCGGAGACCTTGAGCGGCAGGACCGAAAGAGCCGGTAGCCCCGCGGCCGATCACAAATTCATCTTCGTCTCCCATGCCCTGCCCCCCTCCTGGTCAGGCCAATCAGTGGTTATCGGAAGACTGCTCCGTGATGCCGATCCAGCCGGATACTGTCTGGTCCATTCCGATGATTACGGCGTGCAAGGCAATCCTGATTTCATCCCCACGCTCCCTGGGAAGTACTGCCAGGTGCCAAGAAAGCCCCTTAACGATCTCCTCAACCGTCCCACGGACAGACGAAAATGGCTGAGCCTTATGCGGGCCGCCTTCAGCCGGGGCTGGGATATCGCCAGAATAGCCACCAGTGAACGGGCATCGATACTCGTTGCCGCCACCGGCAATGTTATCGACCTCCCTGCCGCCTACCTGGCCAGCCGGCTCCTTCACATCCCTTTCTTTCCCTATCTGTTCGACGATTATCAGAGCCAGTGGCAGGAACCGATCCTGCATTCTTTTGCGAACACTTTCGCTTCTCTGATGTTTTTGAATTCAAAAGCCATCATCGTGCCGAATGAGTTTCTGGCACAAATAATGTGCAGCAGATACAAAGACGCACGGGTGCTCACCATTCACAATCCGTGCGAGAGCGACGAACCAGACGGCCCGGGAACAGCCTGCACAGATTCGGCCGTCATCTACACGGGCGCCATCTATCACGTCAACTTCGGCGCTTTTCGCAATTTGATCACTGCCTTGGACGTCCTCGGCCTTCCCGACCTCAAGCTGCACCTCTATACGGCCCAGCCTGAGGATTATCTGAAGGCGGAAGGCATATGCGGAAGCAGGGTCGAGTATCATGCGCATGTACCGCCTAGAGAGGTCGCCCGTGTGCAGGGCCGTGCCGCCATACTCTACGTGCCCTTTTCTTTTGACCCGGCACTGCTGCCGATTATCAAAACTTCGGCGCCGGGAAAGCTTGGAGATTACCTGGCAAGTGGCCGGCCCATACTCGTCAACGCCCCGTCCGACTCTTTTGTCGCCTGGTATATGACGAAACACCGCTGTGGCCTGGTGGTCGACACGGAAGACCCCGAAGAACTTGCCCGAGCCATCGGCCGCCTCATCCGTGACCCTGACCTGGTCTCATCTCTCACTGCAAATGCAAGAAGGCGCGTCCTTCTCGATTTTGCCCCCGCTCAAGCCCGGAAGCGCTTTTTAGAAGAGGTTCTCGCCCAATGAACGTGCTTTATGTTACCTCCTATGATAGAGACGGCCAGCAGTTCAACGGCTATCTCCTTCATAAGGCCCTCAAGGCAAGGGGACATGTCTCCCACATGGCAGTCATGGATCGCTTCTTCGACGAGCCGGATGTTCACGCACTCGGCGGGCCGAAGCTGCGGCGAATAAACCTTCAGCTTACGGAGATCGAGCAGTCCCTCTCGCTTTATGCCGTCCTTCCTATACTGTCGACCGCCCTTTACCGGCAACCGTATTACAAGACCGCCGACATCGTCCATCTCGAACTGATCCATGCCCGGCAGTTCTTCAGCCTTTTGAACCTGCCCGTGATGAGCCGTCAACACCCACTGGTATGGACCATGCACGATCCATGGCTTCTGTCCGGCCACTGCGTTCACCCTTTGACCTGCGAACGTTGGCTGACCGGTTGCGGCCACTGCCCTGACCTCGGCGTCAATTTCCTCGTGCAGTCCGATACGACGGCCTTTACCTGGAAGCTGAAAAAAGCCGTCATGCACTATTCATCTGTCTCTTTAATCGTCGCGTCCGAGTGGATGCTCGACAGGGTGAAAAGAAGTCCTATCCTCTCCCATCTCCCGTGCCATGTTATTCCCTTCGGTGTCGATACCGCGGTCTTCAGCCCCGGTGACAAGGAGCAGTGCCGCTCGTCTCTTGGCATTCCGGAAGACGCCTTCGTCATCGCCTTCAGGTCGGTCCCCTTCTCGCGAAACTTCAAGGGAACGGAGTATGTGGAAAAGGCACTCCTCTCGCTCAACTCAAGAAAACCCGTCTATCTTTTGACGTTTGAAGGGGTGGGGGGGCTCGACTCACTTCGCGGGAAGTTCCCTTTCGTGGAACTCGACTGGGTCACGGACCGCAGCCAACTCGTCCGGGCACTCTCGGCAGCCGATGTCTTTCTCATGCCGTCCATCGCAGAGACATTCGGGATGATGGCCGTCGAGTCGATGGCGTGCGGCACCCCGGTCGTCACGTTCGAAGGCACTTCCCTTAAAGGAGTGATTCACGCACCTTCCGGCGGGATCGCCGTTCCTTACCGAGATCACGAAGCCCTTGCTGGTGCGGTGGAAAAGCTGATCGAAGATAGATCGCTGCTGAAAACACTAAGCGATAATGCCTTAAGGATTGTAAGAGAGGAATACACGCTCGACCTTTACATAAAGCGCCATCTGGACCTTTACCAGTCGATGCTGAACGGCAGACGCTCAGGAAGGATGGGGAGCGGCTAATGATGTCCAAGTTGGCTTTGGATGGTGGCCAGCCCGTCAGGGCTTCTATGCTCCGCTATGCGGGACAAAGCGTAGACGCGGCCGACAGGCGGGCCGTAGAGGAAGTCCTTCGCAGTGACTGGCTCACCACCGGCCCGGCTGTCGCATCTTTTGAAAGATCCCTTTGCGATTTCACGGGAGCGCGGCATGCCGTGGCGGTGAACTCGGGTACGGCAGCGTTGCATGCTGCCGCTTGCGCTGCAGGCATCGGTTCGGGAGACGAGGTCATTGTGCCGGCAATTTCCTTTGTGGCCAGCGCGAACTGCGTGCTTTATCAACGGGGAACCCCGGTCTTTGCCGATCTTTGTCCCGATACCCTGAATATCGATCCCACCGATGTCGAACGGAAGATTACCCCCAGGACACGTGCTATCGTAGCTGTGGATTTCGCGGGACACCCTTGTGATCACGACGCCTTGAGTGGGTTAGCGCGCAACTATGGAATACCCGTCATTGCAGACTCCGCCCACTCCCTCGGCGCCGTTTATCAAGGGAGAAACGTAGGCACCTTGCAGCGGTTCAATACCTTTAGTTTTCACCCGGTCAAGCATATCACTACGGGCGAGGGCGGCGCCGTATTGACGGATGACGAGAAGATGGCTCATTCCATGCGTTCCTTCAGGCATCATGGCATCGACTTCGATCTACACGCACGAGGAAAGATCAACTCCTGGGAATATGACGTGGTGACGCTCGGATTCAACTACCGCATCCCGGACATCAATTGCGCCCTCGGCATAAGCCAGCTTACTAAGCTCAAGGGGTGGCTGGAAAGGCGCAGGGCTATTGTAACCGCCTACCGCAAGGCCATGGCTGAGCTACCGATGCTCCAATTGCCGGAAGAGCGTCCAGATTGCCTCTCCGCCTGGCACCTCTATGTTGTACGGCTGAACGCCGAGACCCTGAATGCTTCGCGGGCAGAGGTGTTTGCCGCACTGCGCGCAGAAAATATCGGCGTCAATGTACATTATATTCCCATACCCTGGATGACCCACTACGCCAATCTCGGCTATGGTCGTGGTCAGTGGCCTGTGGCCGAGACGGAGTATGAGCGGCTGCTGAGCCTGCCCCTGTTCCAGGACATGACGGACCAGGACATGACGGATGTGATAAAGGCCCTCGACAAGATATGGAACGCTTATCGCAGGTGAATTGATGATCCCTTCCCCTCTTTCGTTTTGGAACGATCGCTCGGTGCTCGGAGCGGCAGCAGGCACCAACGACCTTCTGGCCAAACAACTCGAAATTGAAGCGATCGCATCCTACATCCATTCGGGAATGCGCGTCCTCGATTTTGGATGCGGGAATGGAATCACTGCGCTGGAATTGGCCCGGCGCTTCTCTGTCGACTTGCTGGGGATTGATTATGCCGAGGGTATGATAAGCGCGGCCGTACAACTTTCCGATAAAATAGAGCTTAAAGGCAAAGTGCAATTTCGTGTACACGATCATATCGCTCTTCGCAACATGCAGGACAGGTTTGACCTCGTCTATTCGGAACGAGCGCTTATCAACTTGAAGAGCTGGGATTCCCAGCGTCAAGCTATCGAAGATCTTACCGGTCTTCTTAAGCCGGGCGGCATTTATGTGATGTGCGAAAATAGCATGGACGGTCTGGATCGTATCAACGAACTACGGGAGAACCTGGACCTTTCACGCATATCTCCACCATGGCACAACAGATACCTCCGCGAGAAAGAGGTCGAATCGCTCGTCATACCTGACGTCAGGCTCGATCACGTCAATCATTTCAGTTCCACCTATTACCTGCTAAGCCGTGTTTTGAACGCCGCCCTGGCCGCCAAAGAGGGCAAAGATCCGTCCTATGACGCTGCCATCAACCAGCTGGCGCTGAGCCTGCCATCGCTCGGCACCTGGGGACAGGGAAAGATTTGGGTGTGGCGTAAGACGGACCAAGAAAAATAACATGCCTGCATGCCCTTCATGCAATGATGCAAATACCGCATCCGTTTTCAGGAAGAATGAATTCCCCTATCATCGGTGCCGGAGATGTCAGTCCCTCTTCGTCGACCTGAAAATGGGTGATAAGGCCGTCCATGAACACTATGGCGAAGCCTATTATGAGAGCGAGACCCTGGCTGAAAAAGGAAGACGAGGTTACCCGTCCTACCGTGCCAGCTATGCGTCGCTGACGGACGGATTTCGCAAGAAGCTCGACTTCGTCCGGAAATATGTATCCGGGGGGAGGCTTCTGGACGCAGGCGCCGCTTACGGTTTTTTCCTCAAAGGGGCAGAACCGCACTTTGAAGGCGAAGGTATCGATATAAGCAATTTTGCGGCGATTGTCGCCCAGCGCGAATTCAATGTCCGGGTGAAAGTTGGCGATATTGAACGTGTGGATGCTCCCGATGGAAGTTTCGATGTGGTCGTCATGTGGGATATCATCGAACATATCATCCGCCCGATAAAGGCATTGACGGAAGTGGCCCGCGTTCTCAAGCCGGGAGGGTATCTTTTTGTCAGCACGGACGATGCCTCGAACTGGCTGCCGAAACTTCTGGGCAAGCGTTGGTGGTCATTGGGGGCACCAATGCATCTGTGCCACTTTTCAAAACGAGGGCTCGCCATCATCTGTGAACGGGCGGGACTCGGGTTGCCCGCGTTTTTCTCCGATCCACGGGAATATACACTCCCGGAAATCATTAAACATTTTGGTGTTTCTTATGAAAGCAATTTTCTCAAGAGCATCGGCTTAACCCTCGAGAAATCTCTCGTAAACAAGTTCGTCGTCCGTATGGCGCGTCCCGAACAGTTTATCGCCGTTATCCAAAAACCCGCGACTTGAAGAAGAATTGTGAAGACGCTCCTTATCATACCCGCTCATAATGAAGAGAAATGCCTGCCGGGTCTGCTGGAAGAAGTGCGCCGGGCAGGCTACGATGCCGTCGTCGTCAACGACGCTTCCTCCGACGCGACGGAGTTGTTGGCCAGGACAGCCGGATTCTCCGTGCTCTGTCTCCCCGTGAATCTCGGCATCGGCGGAGGAGTGCAGACCGGCTTCATCTATGCCTTGCGCAATGGCTACGACGTTGTCGTCCAGGTGGATGGCGACGGGCAGCACGATCCCGGAGAGGTTCCCCGGGTCATCGGCCCTATCGCCGCGGGTGAGGCGGACTGCGTTGTCGGTTCCCGTTATATGCCCGCGGCCCCCGATACAGGGTATAAGACGCCTTTTGCCAGGCGGATGGGCATGTACTTTTCTACGGCCATCCTGCAGTTGGCTACGGGCTTACGCATCCATGACACCACCTCCGGCTTCCGCGCACTCAACAGGGCCGCCTTCGGCTTCTTCGCCAGGGAGTATCCGGTCGACCACCCGGAAGCAGAGTCGCTGCTCTTGCTGCACCAGGCTGGCTTTCGCGTCCTAGAGGTTCCCGTCAGGATGCGTGGCCGCGCAGGTGGGCAATCGCTTTTTACCTTCTTCCGTGCCATTCTTTATCCCCTGCGGGTGATCATAGGGTTCATGGGCATTGTCTTCAAAACATCCCGGAGGCAACAGAGTTGACGACATTTTCTTTCGCCGTGCAGAGCACCTGCGTTGGGGTGCTTGCCCTTCTCTTTGGCTACACCCTCTGGCTCATGCGATCCGGCCGACTCAGCGCGCACGTCACCGTACGCTGGGTCCTGGCTGAAAGCGCAGCCTTTCTGGCTGTGCTTCTGTGGCGGTGGTTACCCATGTTCAGCTACACTTCGAGCCTGGGTGATCGCGAGCTATTGGTGGTTCTGGCGGTGATTTTTTTCTCCCTTATCGCCTTCCTGATCCTTGACTGCCTCGTACGCATATCAACCCATACCCATCAAATCAAGCTGCTGACACAGGAATTGGCGCTGTTGCGAAAATGCACCGAGCCGGATTGTTTCCAGCGCGAGGAGCGGTATTCCTCTCATGATGATGCGGCACTCCGTTGCCAGGCCGATCCTTTACCCAAAAAAATCGAAGCACATAATGAGAAATTTGCCTGCGCTACCGGTAAGGCTTCCTCATTATCGGGAAGTATATATATGATTCATCCCTACAGAAACCTGGTAAACCGGTTACTTCTATCGGTTTACCTATTGTGGCTGGCGGGCATCTTGATCCTGGCATGGGGAACCGCACCGTATATAATTCTACCTTGGGTCATCGTGCCACGGCCGCCGGAGTGGTTAACTTCTTTTGCAAGGCTTGTCTTCTTTCGTGACTACATCTTTTAGCCTTTCCTTCGGCCTGATTCTGGTCTCAGCCATGGCGCTGGCATCGCTTTACGTACTGGTCTCATGGAGCGCGGGGCGTCTCTTGTTGAAGAAGAGCCCTGCCCGCGATGGACTGGCTATACCCTTCACGCTGGGGCACGCGGTCTTGGGGCTTTTGATTCAACTGATTGCCGTTGCCGGCCTTCTTTGGTGGTATGTCCTCTTGCCGCTATTTGCCGCAACAGTGTGGATCGGCCTTAGACAGAGTCCCTTGCCCCGATTCGAGTGGACATGGGAGAGTTGGTTACCGAAACATAGGATGACATATGTTCTGATGTTTGCGGTGGCGTTACTTTCGGCCATGCTCGCAACGGCCGCACTGACTTACCCCGGCACGGATGCCCTGGCGTATTACATGGCCCAGCCAAAACTAATGGCGGCTACAGGTCATTATACGCCTCTTCCGGGTTACCTGGAGATAGGGTTCACCGCAATGCCGGCGACCGCGGAGATGCCCTACGCGGCCATGTATGCTCTCGGCGGTGACGCAATCGGCCTTGTCGCTTCCAAGCTGTCCATGTGGCCGGTTTTTCTTGCCGTTCTCTTGTTGCTCTGGCGGTGCGCCAGAGGCATAGGGCTGTCGGTGGATGCGGCCTGGATGTTTATTGCTTGCGGTGCTACGAGCACGGCCGTCACATTGGTCGCCTGGGACGGAAAAACCGATTTGATAGGCTTGATGTACGCCCTGGGGGCGGTTCTTTGGATTCCCGGGCTGCTTTCATCGAAGCCGGATCGACGCCAATGCTGGCTGTTCGGTTTTTTATCTGCCTGTGCGATCGTGGCCAAGCTTTCCTATGCGCTCATCCTGCCATTCCTTCTGGGCGTTCCGCTGTTCTTCCTGTGGTGCAAACAAAGGACAATATTATTCCGCGTCCTCGCTATCGCGGGCCTGGCAGCCTGTTTTACCCTGGCGCTGGGCTGGTGGGTCAAAAACTACTCCCTTTTCGGCGATCCCTTTGCGCCGGTCCTGACGCTCCGTGAGAACACGCCTAGGTTCAACCTGGTGCAAGCCTTCTTCAGTGCGGATAGCACCCGCTGGATGCTGACGACCTACCCGCTTGCGCTGACCTTTGGCCTCTATCCCATGCAGCATGGAGGCATATCCCCTCTGTGGCTGATGCTGGTNNGCTGGTTCCCGCCCTGTGGATGCGTCCGTGGCAATCTGAAACCGGACGTAAGGCGCTTTTTCTCGGGTTGGGCGGCATTGCGGGGGTTCTGGCCTGGGTCCTGCTCAGGCCCTCGGTCATCTTTCCGCGCTATTTCCTGCCGGCCTTGTTGCTGCCCTGCCTGTTCCTGGTCGCCGGCTATGAACGGTGGTTGAGTGAAAGACGGGCATGGGCAGCGGTGGCTCTCGTTGCGGCCCTGGCCCTGTTGACTCTCCATCTCGAATATGTGGGCACCGTCTACCGTTACATCACTTTGCCGTTTGTTTCCACTCTAAGGGGCGTTATTGGCACGACCCCAGTGTTGGACAGGGCCAAACGCCTTGCCTCTGACCCTCGCCCCAACGTCAAGGTGCTGCTCCTGTCCTATTCGAGTGAGTTCCTGCCCGGCCGTATGCTGACCTCGTTTCTTCCCGGCCGGTCGATCAAAGAGAATGAAAATGTACTGGAGTGGGCCCTCCGTAAGAAGGTAGATTATATCGTCTACGATCCCATAACCCATAAACGCAATGATCTGGATGCCTTCCCGCCGGCGGGACTTCGCGTGGAGAAGATGGAGTTCTTGCAAAACGCTTACTATCTTTATGCGCTTAAGCGAACCAATGACAATAAATAACCGGTTATGATATCGCGCCGTCATAGATTCATCGGTACCGGGCTCGGGATCATCATGAGCATGGCCATGCTCGCATGGGTCATCAGCAGGCTCGATTGTGGCGAAGCCTTGAGAACACTGAGGAAAGCGGAGTATGAATACATCTTTCCCGTGGTCGTGATCATGGTTTTCGACTTCCTGCTTCGGGCCATCCGATGGGGAAGCCTCTTCGATTATCCGTACCCGACTGTTGGCAACCGGTTCGTGGCGCTCATGATCGGCTATCTGGGCAACAACGTTTTTCCTGCCAGGGCCGGGCAGATAGCACGTGTTTATGTGCTGGGACATCGGGAGAAGGTCGGCAAAGGGGCAGTATTGGCCGGCGTGATGGTGGAGCACGCCATAGACCTGGCCGTCATCGTCATGCTTTCATTTCTCGTTCTGTTTTCTTACCCCAAGTTTACCCGGTTCAGGGAGGCTGGTTTTATCCTTGCCTTCACAATCTTTGCCGGACTCTTCTCCTTCACCGCGGTCAGCATTACCGGGAGAAAGACGATTCCCATTATTGTCCGTCTCGTCCGGTTCCTGCCCGAAAACATTGTTTTTCTTATCCGAAACGTGCTGGAGGACTTCATAACCGGCCTTTCCTCATTGCGTAGGGCAAGTAAGCTTTTTCAGTTTCTTTCATGGACAGCCTTCATCTGGATAACGGAGCTCGCCACAGTCCTCTTGATGGCTCGTGCCTTTCATCTCAACCTGAGTATGTTGGACGGACTATTATTCATATTGGCTGTCGGCCTTGGCACGATGGTGCCTTCCTCCCCGGGATATGTAGGAACGTATGAATTTTTTGCCACCAATGCGCTCATGACGGTGGGTATCGGGGGTGGCGCAGCCCTTGGCTTTGCCTTCTCGCTCCATGCGTTAATGTTTCTCACTCAAAGCCTGTTGGGTATCGGGTGCATGGCCCGCTGTGGAATCGACGCTTACCGTTTTTTTGCTTTTCGCGCTTTGGCGAATGAATAGCGATTCAGAATGGTCCGGATCAAACGGATAATGAAAAAGGTGAAGAACATGCTGGCGCGACTATTGAACGGCTTCTCGAAAAAATTTGGCCTTCACGAACCGGAAGGACAGGGTGTCCAGCCCGCGAACAATATCGTTCAGGACTTGCCTTCACTCATCCTGAAAATGGCGCAGACAGGGGAAGGAACCGATGAGTGTCTCGAACTCTGGTGCCTGCCCGTACCGGTTCACTTCTATTCGCCCATTCCCGACATCAAGGACCTGGAGCAGCGCAAGGTCTGGGAAAGAAGAAGCTCCTTGGCGGGCATCGACTTCAGGCCGGAAGAGCAGGTCAAATTCCTGCAGACTCTGGGTGGGGGTTATGGTCGCGAGTGCGCGTGGCCCGAAAATGCTACAGACAATCCGTTTCAGTTCTACACTCACAACGGATGTTTCAGTTTCGGTTGCGCAGCGATCCTCCATTGCATGATACGGCGTTACAAGCCGCGCCGCCTGATAGAAATAGGATCGGGAAATTCATCTCTCGTGATCTCGGCAGCCCTGGAACGGAATAAGCAGGACTCGACCCAAAATTCCTGTAAATACGCCATTATCGACCCATACCCAGGGGAAACCGTGCAGAGGGGACTACCTGCGCTCAATCAAATAGTGAAAGAGCGTGTCGAGCTTGTTTCAGCGGACGTCTTTGGCGCCCTTGAAGAGAACGATATCCTTTTTATCGATTCAAGCCATGTGGTGAAGACCGGCAGCGACGTAAATTATCTTATCCTCGATATCCTGCCCAACATAGCCCCGGGTGTTATCGTTCACTTTCACGATATCGATCTTCCCTACGAATACCCCAGGGTGTATGCCACGAATCCCGCGTTCCGCATGTTCTGGACGGAGGCATACCTCCTGCAGGCATTCCTGACGTCGAATGACCAATGGGAAATCCTTCTGGGCATGGGTTACCTGATGAAGGAGAGAATGCGCGAATTCCAATCGGCTTTCCCGCACTTCGATCTCGAGAAAAATTGGGCGAACAGCGGGAGCTTCTGGATAAGGCGGAAAGCACGGACGAGCAAATAATGCACCAGCCACGGGTCTCCATTATCACCCCCGCGTATAACCGAGCCGCTTTCCTGGATGAGACTATCGCAAGCGTTCTTTCCCAGGATTATCCGAACCTGGAATATATAATCCTCGACGACGGCTCCACCGACAATACACGGGAGGTTGTATCGCAGTATGGTGACAGGATCACCTTTGACAGTCACCCCAATATGGGTGAAACGCGGACTGTCAATAAAGGTTTCGAAATGGCGCGAGGAGAGATAATAGGGGTAGTGAATTCCGACGACCCCCTTCTTCCGGACGCGGTGAAAGAAATTGTCGGTACCATGGTGAAAGAACCTGGTATAATAGTAGCATATCCCGACTGGGATATGATCGACTCTACAGGCGACAAAATCGGGCACAGGCAAACTTTCGACTATGATTACGTGAGCATGGTGCGGTGGTTCCATTGCGTGCCCGGCCCCGGCGCATTTTTTAGAAAATCCGTGGTGAAAGCGTTGGGAGCGAGAGATGTTCAGTTTCGTTATGTTGCCGATTTGGATTTCTGGCTGCGGGCAGGTCTATTGGGTCCGTTCAGGCGCATTCCCAAGACCCTCGCGACCTTTCGTTACCATTCACAGGGCGCGTCATCGAATGCCCAGGGAAAGTTGATGGCCGAAGAACACGTGAGGCTCGCAAAAAAGCTCTTCTCAATGCCAAATCTCCCGCCGGAAGTGGCTGCGGTCAGGCGTGAGGCCTTTGGAAGTGCCTATTACACGGCCGCTTTAAACATGGGCGATTCGTTTCCCGGGTTAAGAAGACGCTATTTTGCAAGAGCCCTCGCATCAGCCCCTGTTAAGTATCTTTTTGAAGAATACAGGGAAAGACTCCTCGGTCCGATTGCTCCGGCTCTTTTCGGCGCGCGTGCATCATCGGCGCTTCGAAGATTGGGTAAGCTTTTCCCGGCGGAAGCTGGCTTGCGATGCCCACACTGATCGTCCGCAATCGTAAAAACGAACAGAAAATCACAAGCCGGAAGAAGAAGAGATCATCCATATCATGAGTTTCGGCGCTATCGAAAGAGGTGAAGCAGTGAGGGTTTTGGTTCTCGGCGGTAACGGTATGCTCGGCCATAAGGCCTATCAGGTATTCGACGGTCTTTTTGAGACCTGGACGACAGTGCGGTTTCGAAAGGAAGAACTCAAACGATTCTCCTTTTTCGATCTTTCCAGGGTAGTGGACGGTGTAGAGGCCGGAAAGTTTGAGTCTGTCAGGCGTGCCGTCGGCGAGGCGGCTCCCGATGTCGTAGTAAATTGCATGGGAATCGTGAAACAGTTGAAAGAGGTAGAAGTACCTTCGGCAGCGATCATGGCAAACGCCCTTTTCCCTCATCTTCTTCACGAATTATGCAGCGCCAGTGGTATCAGGCTGATCCAGATCAGCACGGACTGCGTTTTTTCAGGAAAAATTGGCAATTACCGGGAGGATTCTCAGCCCGATGCCGAGGATCTCTACGGTCGGACCAAGCTTCTGGGCGAAGTGACGGAAAAAAACAGCTTGACCTTGAGAACATCCATGATAGGCCGCGAGCTCGACCGAACCGTGGGTCTGGTAGAGTGGCTCCTCTCTCAGAAGGGCAAAAAAGTGCAGGGCTACCGGAATGCGATCTTTACCGGCTTTACGACGAAGGTTCTCTCAGGCATCCTCGCCGATATCATCGCACGTCATCCGCGCCTTACCGGCCTTTATCACCTGTCCAGCAACCCGATCAGCAAGTTCGACCTCCTCTGCCTAGTGAGAGATATCGTCGGGGTCGATGTCGAGATAGCGCCTTCAGATCACGTTTTCTGCGACAGAAGTCTCAATTCGAGCAGGTTCAGAAAACTGGTTGCATTCGAGCCGCCGTCGTGGCGCGAAATGATCAACGGGCTCGCCGTGGAAATGAAGGATTATGCAGCTTGGAGAGGAGAGCTCCTCAAATAGCAAGCATGGTAGTATAATAATCAAATTGGTTTAGAGAGGGAGATATGGCACTCTTTGATGAAAAACATGTGGTGATTACCGGTGGCACCGGCTCTTTAGGCAAGGTGCTCACGCGCCGTCTGCTCGGAGGGAGCGAAGGTACCCCCAGAAAGATCGTTATCTTTTCCAGGGACGAAGCAAAACAGCATTTTATGAGGGTGGAGTACCAGCGCAAGAAGAACGTAACGGACGAGACCATCTACGACAATTTCGAGCAGCTCCTGGAATTCAGGATAGGGGACGTACGCGACTACTCCTCGGTAATGTCGGCGATCAAGGGCAGCGACATCGTGATCAACGCTGCCGCCCTGAAGCAGGTGCCTTCATGCGAATACTTTCCGTATGAGGCGGTACGGACCAACATCGGCGGGGCCGAGAACATAACAAGGGCCATCAGCGAGAATCACTTCGGCGTCCAGACCGTGGTGGGCGTCTCTACCGACAAGGCATGCAAGCCTGTCAACGTGATGGGGATGACCAAGGCTCTCCAGGAGAGGATTTTTATCAATGCAAATATTCTCATCCCCAGCACGCGGTTCATCTGCGTGCGGTATGGAAACGTGCTCGCCTCCCGGGGATCGGTAATACCCTTTTTTCACGAGCAGATCAGGAACGGCGGCCCGGTGACCGTGACTACCACCGATATGACCCGCTTCCTGCTGCCTTTGGAGAGGGCTGTCGATACGATTCTTGCCGCTATCAAAGCGGCAGAACCCGGAGAAATGTTTATCCCGAAGGTGCCTGCCGCCCGCATGATCGACGTGGCGAAGGCCCTCGTAGGAAACAGACGCGTGGACATAGTGACAACGGGGATCAGGCCGGGAGAAAAGATCCATGAGATACTCGTGTCGGAAGAGGAAGCCTGGAGAGCATACGATATCGGCGACTATTACAGGATAAGGCCGATGTTGCCGGAGCTGCTCAAAAAGAAGGCTGGAAATCCACTGGGAAAAGAGTACAGCTCGGCGGACGCTAACATGACGCTTGATGAGACACTGGCCCTGCTCGAAAAACATAATCTTCTCATAGGGCAGGAGATGGTCGAAGAAGGCGAGTTCCTGCGATGAAGATACTGACGGTACTGGGCACGCGTCCGGAAATCATCCGCCTCTGTAGAATCATCGAAAAGCTGGACAAAGTCTGCGATCATGTCCTCGTCCATACGGGACAAAACTTCGACCCTGCTCTCAGCGATATATTCTTCGATCAGCTTGACGTGCGAAGGCCCGATCATTTCCTGGGCATAAGGGCGGCCAGCGCGGGGCAGCAGATAGCTAAGATACTCGCGGCGACCGAGGAAGTGATCGCTCTGGAGAAGCCCGACCGCCTGCTTATTCTCGGCGATACGAACAGTAGCCTGTCTGCGATAATCGCCAAACGTCTTGGTATCCCCGTCTACCATATGGAGGCGGGGAATCGTTGTTATGACGACCGGGTGCCGGAAGAGGTGAACCGGAGAATAATAGACCATAGCAGTGATGTCCTTATGCCTTATACCGGGCAGAGTCGCAGGAATCTGCTTCGGGAAGGAATCCCCGGCAACCGCATCTTCGTGACCGGCAACCCCATCAACGAGGTGATGCGCCACTATGAAGGCCGGGTCCAGGACTCGAAGGCACTCGCAGAACTTGGTCTTACTCAAGAACGGTATTTTCTCGTCACCATGCACCGGGCGGAGAACGTCGATGTCGAGGAGCGCCTGAAGAAACTAACTATCGCTCTCGAACTCGTGCGGAAAAAGCACGATTTGCCGGTCATCGTCAGCACCCATCCTCATACCAGGAACAAAATGGACTCTTTTGGCATGGGGTTGCAGGACTCCGGGCTTCGATTTATGCCCCCCTTCGGGTTTTTCGATTTCCTTGCCCTCGAGCGGAATGCCTTGTGCGTCTTAAGCGACAGCGGCACAGTCCAGGAGGAATGTTGCCTTCTCGGCGTTCCGAATGTGACTCTCAGAGACGTCACCGAAAGGCCGGAAACCATAGAGTGCGGAAGCAATATGCTGAGTGGGGCGGAGCCTGATTCGATTTTGAGATGCGTCCAGGTCGTGCTAAAGAGAAATCACTCCTGGTCTCCGCCTTCCGAATACCTGATGCTGAACGTGAGCGATACGGTAACGAAGATAGTCTTGGGCTACCAACACTGAGCAGGAAACGGTAAGACAGATGCCCCGGGTCTCCGTCATAATACCCTGCTTTAACTACGGCGCATACATTGACGAGGCGGTGGATTCTGTCCTCAGCCAGACGTACCGCGACTTCGAGATCATCATTGTCGACGACGGGTCGGATGACGGAGAGACAAGGCCGAAACTTGAGAGATACCGAAAACCGGCCACTCAGGTCTTCTTCACTTCGAATATGGGGGTATCCATGGCACGTAACAATGCGATCGCCCACGCAAGTGGGGAATTTATCCTTCCCCTGGATGCCGATGACCGAATTCACCACGCATATTTGGAAAAGGCGGTCTCCGCCATGGATGCTGATAGGGGTTTGGGGATCGTCTATTGTAAGGCCGCCTTTTTCGGGGAGAGGACCGACGAATGGAATCTGCCGGAATACTCGCTTGAACGGATCCTTCTGGAAAATATGATTTTTTGCTCCGCTATGTTCAGGAGGGAAGATTCGGAGCGCGTGGGTGGATACAACGCGAGCATGAAAGCTGGGTATGAAGACTGGGATTTCTGGCTCTCCCTTGTCGGCCTCGGCCGAAAAGTTTACAGAATTCCCGAGATTCTTTTCTTTTACCGCCAGAAGCAAGGCTCCAGGGGCCACAAAATGACCGAAGAGGACAGATTGGCCATGCATCTTCAAACGATTAACAACCATAAGGAGCTCTATAGTCAAAACATGTTGCTCTGGGCAAAGCCTCTTTTGGAAAGACCGTCCAGGAATGAATATCTGGAAATGCGGAAGGCATACCTGGACACGAAGGAGGCATGCCTCGCCACAAAGAACGCATACATCGAGATGACTAACTCGATGTCGTGGCGTCTTACCCAACCTTTAAGATCAGCGGCCGCATTAATCGGGGCATGGGGCCAAGCCCTGCGAAGAAGGTTCCCACGGTCAAGCGGATAGGCTAGGGCCAGGTTTAAACGTTTATCTATTCGAAAACAGGAGCGGGTTAAAAAAGAATGCTATTTCGCCGTCGATATAGACCATTACTGGCGCCGTCGGCCGGTCTCGAACAAGTTGCTGACGACGGCAAGAGCGGATGGCGGGTAACCGGACCGGAGTGCCATTTCCTTCTTCAAGGCCCGCTGCCTTCGGGTTGGGTGAAGATAAAGTGCAGGACATGGGCAGAAGAATCGGCCGAATTCAGGCTCTTTGCCCGCATGCCCGGACCCGGGACACACGAGAGTGACTTTAGCATTGGCCTCGTCGATTCTGAGGAAAAATGGCTCTCGGCGTATGTCCTGCTCAATGAGGGTACGTTGCAGGCAAGGATAGTTCCTTCTGGGACTTCCCTCCCATTCTCGATAAGAGACGTCACATTGAACAGGGTATCCAGATTGGAAATACTGGCTGCCGCGGTCTTTCGATTTATCGTCGGCCACAATGCCTCCCCGCGACTTCTCCGTACAATGTTCGCGCAGTTCCTTGCCATCCTCAGAGCCGGCGGCTTCTCGGAGCTGCGCAGCAGGCTTGGCAGATTCGTAGAATCGCAGGTAGACCGCCGGGATAACTATCGCTTTTGGGTATTGCAGAATACGCCCCAAGAGGCCGAGCTGAGCAAGCTGAGCGCCAAGTGCACTAGGCTGCCATATAAGCCCATCTTCTCCCTGTTAGTTTCTATTTCGGATTCTGACGAGCAATCCTTGCGAAGATGCATCCGATCGATCGTGAGCCAAGTATATCCCTTATGGGAGCTCTGGCTCGTGATGCCCGATGCCGCTCCGTGTCCGGCCGAGACATTGCTTGAAGAATTCAGGGATTTCAGCCCACGGATCAAGGTGCTCTGCGGGACCCTGCAAGAACCGACGTCAGACATCGAGTCGCGGATGACAGGCGATTTCGTCTGTGCAGTGCATTCCGATGCAGTATTGGCACCGGAGGCCCTAGGAGAATGTGCACTTTTCCTGAACGACCACCCCGATGCAGACGCGCTTTATAGTGACGAAGACAGGATAGATGCGCAAAACAACAGATTCCAGCCGTTCTTTAAGCCGGACTGGTCGCCCGAGTATCTGGAATCCTTTCCTTACATCTCCTCTCTGTCCTGCTACAGGACAAGTATCGTGAGAAAGACATGCTGGCTCAGGAATACGGATAGACTCGCCATCGATTATGATTTAGCGCTAAGGTTCAGCGAACTGGCCCAGAATATCGCCCATATCCCCAAAGTCCTATACCACCGTTATGTCAGCGAGAGGGAAGAGTCGAATCATACCGGGAATGCCATAATAGACTGTCTGAAGGGCCACCTCAAGCGTGTGGGAATAGGGGGTACCGTCACCGAGAGCCCCTACCCGGGTCTTCTTGACGTCCGGTATGATATAGCGAAAAACCCCCTCGTTTCGATCATTATCCCGGCGGGAGGAAGGAAGGCGAATATCCGGGGCGTCACTACGGACCTGCTGTCCAACTGCATCACAAGCCTACGCAATAGATCCGTCTACAAGAACTACGAAATCATCGTCGTCCACGACAATAACCTCGAACAGTCCGTCCTGCGCTTAATAGAGGATAGTAAAGGCAAATTGGTCCCCTTCAGGGACAAATTCAATTTCTCGGCAAAAGTCAATCTCGGCGCCCATCACGCGCAGGGGGAGCATCTTCTGATCCTCAACGATGACACGGAGGTTAGATCCGCTGAATGGCTCTCGGCAATGCTCGAGTTCTCCCAGCGGAAGGCCATAGGCGCCGTAGGTGCAAAGCTCTATTTCGAGGACGGGACTATTCAGCACGCGGGCGTCACTTTTACCCGCGAAGGATTTCCGCACCACATCTACCGCGGACACCCTGATTCACTTCCCGGCTATTTCTACAGCCTCGTTGCCAGCCACAACTGCCTGGCGGTCACGGGTGCCTGTCTCATGACCCGAACGGAAGTCTTTCACGAGGTGGGAGGCTTCAATGAAGAAATGGCCGTAAACTATAATGACATAGATTACTGCTTCAAAGTAATTGAGGCAGGATATCGGATAGTATTCACGCCAAGGGCCAGGCTCTTTCACTTTGAATCAAAATCGAGGCTCAATACCGTGGAGCAGAGAGAAATGGACCATTTTGAACGGCTGTGGCATTCAAAAATCAGCCTCGATCCGTACTACAACGTCAACCTGGAGCCAAATCCATCCTTCTTCGAGGTCAAAATCAGGCCTTAACGTTTCCATACAGTAAACGTGGTAATCTGGTTCATCCGGTTCATGCTTCCTGAAAGTTTCAATTTAAATTGTCACTGACAATATGCTAAATTTGAAGCAGCAATCTTGTCTCTCATATGGAGTTTCTTCACGTTTCCCAATGCAGAAAAATAAGTCCTCTAATTACCTATTACCTTGTGCGGCCCTTTTAGCAATTTTCCAGGTGCTTAACATCTTTCACTTTATAGACCGATATTCCGTAGATGTTCCTTTTTGGGATCAATGGAATTTTTATTCCACCTTTTTTCAACAGCATAGTCTATGGGAAATTTTTACGTGGCAGCATGGGCCTCATCGCCAGGGATTAGGGTTTTTTCTAATTTGGGCACTCAATGAACTCACCGGGTGGAACCAGCGCGC
>PLSJ01000103.1 GCA_003165115.1 Syntrophaceae bacterium
TTTTCCCTGCTGCGCGGGGAGGGGTTCGAGACGGGCCTCCAGGTGATGGTGGGCCTTCCGGGCGAGACACCGCGGGACGTACGGGAGACGGCAAGGACCGTCGTCGCCCTCGCCCCGGCGTTCATCAGGATCTACCCCCTGCTCGTGCTTCAGGACACCGAGCTGTACCCGGACTTCATATGCGGTCGTTTTTCACCCNNCGCTCTTCATCTCCATCACCGCATGGACGCACCGCATCAGGACGATAAAGATGGGCCTCACGGAGAACGACGTGCTGAAGGAAATGATCGCGGCCGGTCCTTATCATCCCGCTTTCGGCTATCTCGTGAAATCGGAGGCCTATTGTCTCGCCCTCCTGCAAAACTGCGCCGCATCGGCCATCCGGGGCGCCATCAGCCTGGCCGTGAACCCCAGGGACGTGGCCCACCTGACCGGTCATAAGGGATCCAATCTCGTGAGGCTCGAACGGTCGGGCGTATCTCCGGCATGGGAGGAGGACGCGTCGCTGGAGGAGGGCCATTTCGTCATCGGGTCCGGCGGCAAAAAGGTCCGTGGGAGCCTGGCTGACGCCCTTCCCATGACTCCCTTTTGAGGCCGGAGGCGCCCTCGTAGACGATCTCCCCACCGGCGCACCCTTCAGCTACCGCCCGGAACAACCGCTTCCGGTCGAAGGGGAGAGCATGCGCCAGCTTCAGGAAGAACCGTATCCTGTCGGCCGCCGCAATTCTTGCGGGCACCGAGTTGTTGAGCTGCACGAGCATGCGGGTCAGGTCCTCTTCGTTGGGCGCAAAAAAGGCGATATCTTCCACGTCGAGGAGCCTGAACCCGTCATCCAGCACAAAGACGTTGCACCCTTTCATGTCTTTCTGGACGACGCCCATCTTCAAAAGCCCGCCGAGGAACCGCGACAACCCGTCGATGAAGGCCCGGCGCCGATCGAGGTCCATGGCGTCGTAATGCCTATCGAGGAACCTGTCCAGCTCTTCCCCGCGTGCCCCGAGGTCCTCCATGGCAACATACCCGCCTCCGAGCAGGGGCGGCATCTCGACAAAGAAAGGACGCGGCGCGATATCGAGGGTCACGTATTCGAGGGCCGCCCAGGTCTCCCAGGCCCTCATCAACCTGCGCCTGCCCGTGTAAACCTTTCTTATGTGGTCGCTCCACCGCTCGACACGCACCTTTCTGTCTTTCTTGATCAGTTCCTCGAACCGGCCGCAGGCCCCGCTCTCCCTGCCCCGCACGTACACCCTGCGCCCCTTTGCCGCCAATTTCGACGTGTCCGAAAAAGCCCTTTTCTTCTTGCTCTCGATCCACTTCTTCCACTGCGCCCGCAAATGCGCTTCAACGGTTTGCCTCAAGTCGGACCGGCCGTAGCCCTCGAAGAACCGGCGCCTCAAATCTTCCGTCATTTCGTTGTAGATCATCGTGAGGGCCTGGGTCAGGTTTGCCGTCTCGTCTTTCAGATCGAGGCCGCTCCCCTTTACCCGCGCCTTATGGAGGTCGATGAGATAGAGCGTCTTGGCCCTGACGAGGATGTTGTCGAGATGCAGGTCGTTGTGCCTGATGCCGCACGCCGCAAGCTGCTTCAAAAACAGCACAAGGGCGTCGACCAGCGGTTCCTGCGGCAAAGTCCCGTCGAAAGCCGCTTTGAAAGTCTCTCCCTCGATCATCTCCTGGATGACGAAAGAGCCTGCGCGCCCTATCCCATAGCCCATCGGGAGGGGGGTGGCGACACAAGCCGACAAGATCCGCTTCCCCAGCGCGTATTCCTTCTTGCCCCTGGGCATGAGCCGATTCCTTATGCAGCCGCTTGCGCCCTGCTCCAGAAAGAATTTCACGAATACTTTTCGGGCGCCGCAGTCCCTGATGGCGTAGCTCCTGCGCGTCTCTTCGTCCTCGACGATGCCCTCCACCATCGCTTCGAGCCCGTCGTGGTCGTCGAGGAACCAGGAGATGCCGTTCTTCCGCACCTTTTTCATGGCCCTAGGTTACTCTATTTGCCGCGCAAATTAAAGTGCCGGCGCAGTAGTAGTAGGCTTGTTGCCGGCAAAGAGACAACCGCCTCACGCATAAGCACAACACAAAACAAGAACGGGGGGGAGCGATGCTCCCCCCCGTTCCGTATGGCATTCGTTATGCGGTAACGACGTGTCGTGCCGGAAGCGCTACTTCCTCCGTGTGACCAACCAGCGCCTCCCCACCAGCCCGACGAGACCAGGGGCCAGCAGGAGCAGGGTCGGAGGCAGGGGAACCGAGCTTGGAGCGAGTGCCTGCGTGGCGACGAGGAAGACGTCCGTGACCGTATACTGTTCGGTGAAGTAGGATGCCCCGCTTCCGGTGATCGAGGCGAACACGCCGCTCAACCCCCCTGCCGCGTGAAAAATATCGAACGATTCGCCCACGTTCAGGACAGTGTTGGCAAAGAGGTTGATCTGCAGTGTGCTGCCGTCCAGCGCGCCGGTGCCGCTCACCTGGAGCTGGCTGAAGCCCGTGCCGGAACGAGGCGCCGAGCACAACGCCAGCACACAAAGAAGAACGAGCGCAGAGACCTTGAATATTTCACGCCACCTTGCCGATTTGTCTCTCATGGTGCCTCCTCTCGACACAAAAACAGAAATATGGAGCAATTGGCAACCCGGCTGTCTTGCTGATGAATGAACGCGGCACCCGACTGAGAGCCGCTGGTTTTCCGTCCCACCCTCGCGGGCGGTTTGGCTTTTTCAAATTGTTTTCCTATGTTATACCTCGCATCACAAAGATATCAAGGAAAACAGACGGGGTTTTGAAAAATAATTCGCTTTCGCTTTCCCACGCCATTCCGCACCCGCCTCAGGGGGCCCACCCCCGCTTTATCACGGCGCTTGCAATCGGGCCGCGATCCATCATATAATTGGGGCGCGCCCAAGGAGGGCCTGCATGATCGAAGGACACATTTACAAGCTCTTCGACGAGGAACTGAGGGAACTGAAGGAAAAGATCCTTTTCGAGGGGTCCCTCGTCGAGAAGGCCGTCCGCAACGCGATCAAGGCTTTGCAGACCAGGGACTCCGAGCTTGCGAGGCGCGTCATCGAGGACGACGACCTGATCAATAAGAAAGAGGTCGAGATAGAGGAGTTCTGCATCAAGCTCCTTGCCCTGAGACAGCCCGCGGCAAAAGACCTCCGCTTTATCACCACCGCGGTGAAGATCAATTACGACCTGGAGCGCATGGGAGATATGGCGGTCAACGTCTGTGAAAGGGTGCTCGACCTCAACCTGGAGCCGCAGCTCAAGCCCTACATCGACCTGCCCGAGGTGGCTGAGATTGCCCAGACGATGGTCAAGGAATCCCTCGAGGCTTTCGTGAGGGAGGACGTGCAGCTTGCGTGGAAGGTGACGAACGAGGACGAAAAGGTGGACCACCGCACGGAGCAGATATTCCGGGAGCTGCTGACGTATATGTCGGAAGACCTGAAGACCATATCCCGCGCCACAAGGCTGCTCTTTATCGCCAAATACCTTGAAAGGCTGGCCGACCACGCGGTCAGCATCGCCGAACTGGTCATATTCCTCGTGGAAGGCAAGATAATCCGGCACCGTAAGTATTCTGAAAAAATATAGTATGAGAATTGCGATTACCGGCCTGCTGCTCCTCCCACTCACGCCGTTTCTGCTCGGCTGCGGCAACCATACGGGGAATGTCTCGAAAGGCCGTAAATCCACGGTAACCATCGCGGGGTCCACATCGGTCATGCCCTTCACCGAAAAGCTCGCGGAACATTTCAAGATAGAGAAGCCCGGGATCAACGTCGATGTTCAGGGCGGAGGTTCTTCGGCCGGCATTCGGGCATGTATAAACAGGACCGTCGACATAGGCATGTCGTCGAGGGAGCTGAAAGGCGACGAGAAAGTCCTCAAAGAGATCATCATATGCCATGACGGCATAGCCGTCGTCGTCCATCCCCGAAATCCGCTGAGCGGCATAACGCTGGAACAGATACGGGCCATCTATGGCGGCAAGATCAGGAACTGGAAGCAGCTCGGCTGGATAGACAGGAATATAGACGCCGTGACCAGGGAAGAGGGTTCGGGGACAAGAGGCGCCTTCGAGGAGCTTGTCATGGGCAAGACGGACATCCATGACAGCACCATGGTGCAGGATTCGAACGGGTCCGTAAAGGAAGTCGTCGCCACCGACCCTTACGCCATAGGCTTCATCTCCCTGGGCGTCGTCGATGCAAAGGTGAAGGCGCTGCCGGTGGAGGGCGTGGGGCCGAAGGTGGAGAACATAAAGACGGGAAGGTACCGCATAGTGAGGCCCTTTCTCTATCTTACGATGGGAGAGCCGGCAGACGCGGCGCGCCTCTTCATCGCGTACGCGCTCTCGAAGGACGGGCAGCTGGTGTTGAAAAAAGAGGGTCTCGTTCCCATCGATGAATAGAAGAATAGCCAATAAAGAGAACTTGATAAGACTTGTGCTCCTGTTGTTCGCCCTCTCGTCCCTTCTCTTTCTCTTCATCATCTTTATCTTTATCCTGAGCGAAGGGGTGCCCCTTTTTCTGAAGGCGGGCGTGAGGAACATCACGATGGGCTCCAGATGGGCGCCCACGAAAGGCTTCTTCGGCATATTTCCCATGATCGTCTCCTCTTTTATGGTCACCTTCGGCGCCCTCGTCCTGGGCGCCCCCCTGGCCCTCGCGTGCTCCACGTACCTCTCGGAATACGCGGGGAAAAAGACGGGGATGATCCTGAAGCCGTCCCTCGAGCTCCTCGCCGGGATCCCGTCCGTGGTTTACGGGTTCCTGGGCGTGGTCTACCTCGTGCCTCTCATTCGCGAGTATCTGGGGGGCTCGGGTTTCTCGATCCTTTCCACCTCGCTCGTCCTCGGCGTCATGATCCTGCCCACGATCACGAGCATCTCCTTCGACGCCCTCATGAGCGTGCCGGCCGCCTTTCGCGAGGGGTCCCTGGCCATGGGCGCGACCAAATGGCAAACGGTCTATAAGGTCGTCCTGCCGGCGGCGCGGTCGGGCATCCTCGCAAGCTTCATCTTGGGCATGGGGAGGGCCATCGGAGAAACCATGGCCGTCATCATGGTGGCGGGTAACGCGCTCAAGATCCCGACGAGCCTCCTCGACCCCCTGAGGACCCTGACGAGCAATATCGCCCTGGAGCTGGCTTACGCGACGGGAGACCACCGGCAGGCCCTCTTTTCCACGGGCGTCGTGCTCCTCGTCATCATCATGAGCCTCAACCTCATCGCCAACTTCTGGGTGAAGCGGAGGGTCGGCAGATGAGGATCAACCCCCGGCTTATCGACAAGCTGATGCGCGGCGGCCTCACCTTTCAGGCCCTCTTCACCGTCGGCATCCTCGTCGCCATCGTCCTCATCATATTCGTCAAGGGGTTCCCCTACGTCACCACCGAATTCATCTTCTCCTATCCTCAGGACATGGGCAGGCTCGGCGGCATCTTTCCTTCCATCGCCGGCACGTTGTTCCTGGGTCTTCTCTCCATCGCCTTCGCCACGCCTCTCGGGATCGGCACCGCCATATATCTCACCGAGTATACGAAAGAATCGAGC
>PLSJ01000105.1 GCA_003165115.1 Syntrophaceae bacterium
GGGCAGCACCTCGTAGTCGACCTTGATCGCTTTGAGCGCCTTGTAGACCGTCTCCTCGTCTATCGCACAGACCGCCGCCACCTCGTCGCCCACGTACCGCACCTTGTCGATGCAGAAGATGTTCTCGTCGTAACGGGCGGGGGAGACCCCGTACTTCTTCGACGGCACATCCTTGTGGGTGATGACGGCCTTCACGCCGGGGAGCTTTTCCGCTTCCGACGTGTCTATCCGCAGGATGCGCGCGTGGGCGTGGGGGCTCGTCAGCATCTTCCCGAAGAGCATGTTGGGGAACTTCAGGTCGCCCGCGTACAGGGCCTCGCCGGTGAGCTTCGCCCGCGAGTCTATCTTCGGGACGCTCCTGCCTATGACCGCGTAATCCGTCTCCTTCATGTCGCGCCCCCTTTATTGCCTTTCGCCGCGGACAGGACGGCCCTGACGATGTTCACATACCCGGTGCACCGGCACAGGTTGCCCGCGATGGCCTCCCGCACTTCCCGTTCCGTGGGATGGGGGTTGCTTGTCAGCAGGGCCTTGGCCGAGAGCACCATGCCGGGGATGCAAAAGCCGCACTGCACGGCGGATGCGTCGGAGAACGCCTGCTGCACGGCGTCGAGCCGGCCGTTCTGCGCCACGCCTTCCACGGTGACGACCTCATGGCCTTCCGCCTCCAGCGCCAGGACCAGGCAGGAATCGACCGGTTGTCCGTCCAGCAGCACCGTGCACGACCCGCAGTCCCCCAATTCGCAGCCCTTTTTGGTGCCGGTGAGGCCCAGGTGGTCCCGCAGCACGTTGACCAGCAGCGTGTTCGCCTTGACGACCACGGTGCGCACGTCCCCGTTCACCGTTATATCCATGGCGTAGCGCCTTAACGTCCCCGATCCGTCCCGTATCTCTTCCATCACCTGCTCCTTCCTGTCCCGTCGGCCAGGCCCAGGGCCTTGCGGATGGCGCGCCTGGTGAAGACCGCCACCATGTCCCGCCGGTATTCGTCCGAGCCCCTGATGTCCGTGATGGGCCGGCACCCCTGGCCGGCGGCCCTGCCCACCTCTTCCAGCAAGCCTTCCGTCACCGTGTTCCCCTTGAGCAGGCCTTCCGCCTCGCACGCCCTCACCGGCGTCGGGGAGACGGCGCCGAGGACGATCCGCACCTCATCGACGTGCATGCCGCGGGCGACGACGGAGACGGCGACGCCGACGACGGCCAGGGCGCCCGACCGCCGCAGCCCGAACTTGATATAGGCGCTGCCCGTCGTCGCCTGGTCGGGGATGACGACTTCCGTCACGACCTGGTCGGGCGCGATGACCGAGCAGCGGGGCCGGACGAAGAAACTCTCCAGGGGGATGCTCCTCGTCTGTCCGGGTGCGGCCACGGTGACGCTCGCGCCCAGCGCGATCAGGATCGGCGGCAGGTCGGCCGAAGGCACGGCGCTCACGAGGTTGCCCCCTATGGTGCCCCGGTTCCGTACCTGGTTGTTCGCCATTCCGTGTGCGGTCTCGCAGACGGCCGGGTAGCGTTCCTGGAGCGCCGCGGAACGCACAAGCCCGTTCTGCGTGGCCCGCGCCCCGATGACCACCCCCCTGCCCGGCACATACGCGATGTCCCCCAGCTCGCGGATTTCTTTAAGGGAGACGAGGGCCGTGGGGGCGAGTGTCCCGTTCTTCATCTGGGGGAGCAGGTCGGTGCCCCCGGCGAGCACCCTGCCGCCGCCTTCCAACCGGGCAAGGGTGAGGCAGGCGTCGTGCACGGTCGCGGGTGAATAGTAGTCAAAATCAGGCAGGTACATAGGTCTTCCCCTTCCTTGTTTCCCAGGACTTTCCGCATCCGGGAGATGTCCGCCGGCTCTCTTTATCCGGCCGCCGTTTGGTCAGGTATTAAGTCCATCGAGTGAGGATAATTATACCTCAATTGAGATAGCATTGCCTCTTTTGCCTGTCAAGTCAAAAAATGAATCATCTTCAATTTTTCGCTTGACATGCCGCGGCCGGCGCGATAAGTATTGAGTGACAAAATCGCAACGCGGAAGGAATGGTGCAAACGGAGAGATTATGAAGAGATTTCTCGATGGTGTGCTCAGGGTTAACATATGGATGCAAACCGTAGCGGCGATCGCCCTCACCCTCATCATACTCCTGACGACGGTCGACGTCCTCGCGAGGCTGGTCGGAAAACCGCTGCCGGGCGCGGTGGAGATCGTCGCCATCCTCGGCGGCATCGTGGCCGGCTTCACCACGCCGATCACCTCCTGGATGAAAGGCCATATCCAGGTGGACTTCGTCCTGAACTGGCTGCCTCCGGCCGCGCGGAACGCGGTGGACGTGACGACGCGGTGCGTGGCCATCGGCCTCTGTCTTTTGGTGAGCTGGAATTGCCTGAAGATAGGGACCGACTTCTGGAACAAGGGGGAAGTGTCGGGGACGCTCCTCGTGCCGCTCTTCCCCGTCTGTTACGGTCTGGCGACCTGTTTCTTCGTGCTCTCGACCGTGCTCTTCTGCGACATCCTGAAAATTTTTGGGGGCAGCCATGAATGAGGTCACGGTCGGTTGCATTGCTCTGGTGGCGCTGCTTGTCCTGTTCTTCACCGGCCTGGAGCTGCCTTTCTGCATGATCCTGGTCGGCTTCGCCGGTTTCAGCTATCTCGTGAACGTCAAGGCGGCGACCCATATGATGGCGAAGGACATCTACGACGTCTTCGTCTCGTACGGGTACACGGTCTTTCCCCTCTTTATCTTCATGGGGCAGATCGCCTTCACCTCGGGCATCGCGAAAAAGCTCTATGAGAGCGCCTACCGGTTTGTCGGCCACATACCGGGCGGCCTCGCGGTGGCCACCATCGGCGGCGCCACCGCCTTCAAGGCGCTCTGCGGCTCGGCGGTCGCCACCGCGGCGACCTTCAGCAACCTCGCGATACCCGAGATGGAGCGGTACGGCTACAGCAGGACCCTCTCGACGGGCCTCGTCGCGATAGTGGGCACCCTGGGCTGCCTCATGCCGCCCACGATCTTCCTCATCCTTTACGGACTCCTCACCGAGCAGTCGATAGGCGAGCTCTTCCTGGCCGGGATCATTCCGGGCCTGGGGATCGCCTGTTTCTTCATCCTCACCGTTTTTGTATGGGCCAGGATCAACCCCGGCCTCGCGCCCGCCGGAGAGAGGTCCACGTGGAAGCAGAGGATCGCCACGCTGCCGGAGGTGGGGGTCGTCCTCTTTGTCTTCGCCCTCATGATCGTCGGGCTCCTCGACGGGTTCTTTACCCCCACGGAAGCGGGCAGCATCGGCACCATGGTCCTCCTCCTCATGGTCGTCGTGCGCCGGCAGCTCGGCTTCCGTGCATACGTAAAAGCGATAGGCGAGGCGATGCGCACGGCCTGCATGATCCTCCTGCTGCTGGCGGGATCCGCGATCCTCGGCCATTTCATCACGATCACCAACATCCCGCAGATCATGGCGGACTGGGCCACGGGCCTCAACATGAACAGGAACCTGGTCCTCGTCCTCATCTGCTTCATCTACCTCATCGGCGGCTCCTTCATCGACGACCTCGCCTTCATGGTGCTCGCGACGCCCATCTTCTACCCCGTCGTCCTCAAGCTCGGCTTCGACCCCGTCTGGTTCGGCATCATGGTCGCCATCACCGTCATGATCGGCATCGTCATCCCGCCGGTGGCCGCCAACGTCTTCATCGTCCACAAGCTGACGAACACGCCGATGCTCACCGTCTACAAGGGGGTCGTCCCCTTCCTGGGCGCCATCGTCGTCTTCGCCGCCCTGCTCTTTCTCTTTCCGCAGCTCGCCCTGTTTCTCCCGCAGCACCTGATGAAACACGGATGAGGAGCCACAGTGTCATAAACCATTACAAGGAGAGATACGTTATGAGAAAATGCCTTCACGCCGTCCTGCTCGCCGCCTTCGTCCTCGGCATCGCGGGCTTCGCGCCGGTGCACGCGCAGAGCCAGGCCCCGATAAAGCTGAAGTTCAGCAACTTCCAGCCCCTCACCTTTTCCGCCGCCCCCGTGATGGCGGCCTTTTGCGAAGAGATAAAGAAGCGCACGGGCGGCAGGGTCGTGATCACCCACTACGCCGGCGGCACGCTCACGACGGCCCCCAAGGTCTATGACGGGATCGTGAACCAGGTCTCCGACATCGGCCACAGCCATATCGGCTACACCAGGGGACGCTTCCCCGTCACCGAGATACTCGACCTGCCCGTGGGCTACACGAGCGGCTTCGTGACGACCCACGTGAAGCACGACTTCTACATGCATTTCAAGCCGAAGGAGTGGAACGACGTGCACGTGCTCTACTTCTGGGCCGTCGGACCCCAGATCCTCGCGACGGCGAAGAAGCCGGTCAGGAAGCTGGACGACATGAAGGGCATGAAGATCAGGGGCCTGGGCAGGCCGGCGGACACCCTCAAGGCCCTCGGCGCGGTGCCGGTGGCCCTGGAGATGGGGGATGCCTATGACGCGGCCCAGAGGGGCATGCTCGACGGCATCTTCGAGTCGATGGAGACATGGAAAGGCTTCCGGATGGGCGACGTGGTCCACTACGGGCACCTGACCCAGAAGGCCGTGGGCGGCATCTTCACCTTCTACGTGGCCATGAACAAGGAAAAGTGGGATGCCCTGCCTCCCGACATCAAGAAAATATTCGACGAGGTGTCGGAGGAATGGGTGGACAAGCACGCGGTAAAGACCCTGGAGGCGGACCAGGAGGGGATGGATTACCTGAAGAAGCACGGCGGACAGATGGTGACGGTCCCGGAAGAAGAGCTCGCGAAAATGAAGAAAGCCGTCGAGCCCGTCATACAGAACTTCATAAAAGACATGGAATCGAAAGGCTACAAAAGGGCCGACATGGAGCAGCAGCTTAATTACATACACGAGCGCATCGCCTACTGGACCAAACAGGAAAGAGACAGGAAGCTGAAGAGCCCCTACGTGCAATGAGCGCAACGTGACGAGGGCCACGCGCCCTCCCTCCGCCGAAGCCTGCCCGCGGCATCTCCTCGAACAGATTGACGAGCTGCGGGCGCGGCTCGAAGAGGCGGAGGAGACCCTGGGCGCCATAAGGACCGGCGACATCGATGCGCTGATTGTCGGCAGCGGGGACAAGGCCCGGGTATACACGCTGGAGGGCCCTGACTTTCCCTACCGCAGCATCGTCGAGACGATGGCCGGCGGCGCCGTCACCCTGAACGAAGACTACGCTTTTCGACATAAACCGCACCCTTCACGACGAGGTCGACAGGCGCACGCAGGCGGAGGAGCGCCTGAACATAAAGTCCCGCACCCTCGAAGAGGTCAACATAGCGCTCCGGGTCCTGCTGAAGCAGAGGGAAGCGGACAAAAGCGAGCTTGAAGAAAACATCCTCTCGAACGTGAGGGAGCTTATCCTGCCATACGTGGAAAGGGTGAAAAAGAGCCGGTTGGACGCCGCGGGGGCGAGCGCCGTCGATATCGTCGAGGCCAACCTGAAAGAGATCACCTCCCCCATCATCCGGACGATGCAGTCCTTCGATCTCACACCCAAGGAGATGGAGGTCGTCTCCTACCTGAGGGCGGGCAAGGCCACGAAGCAGATCGCGGGATTGCTCGGCGTATCGAATATGAAAGAGCTCGTCTTTCCCTACATGGAGAAGCTGAAGAAGAGCGGATTGACCGCCGGGCAGGCGAGCACCGTCGATATCATCGAGACCAGCCTGAACGAGATCACGTCGCCCTTCATCCGGAAGATGGAGACCCTCGGCCTGACAGCCGGAGAAATCGCCGTCGCCTCCCTCCTCAAGAAGGGCAGGAGCACGAAAGAGCTAGTGTACTGTCTCATTAATA
>PLSJ01000370.1 GCA_003165115.1 Syntrophaceae bacterium
AACAATTTCTTCACACCTTCCAAGCAGCAGGGTATCCAGGACAACGAGCGTAGCGAGGCTGAGGGGGGAGGCTCCATCCAGCTTTGCTGGTGGAGGGGGCGCTGAGCCCCAATAATTGCCAGCGGAGCGAAGCGGAAAAAAGTTCTCCCTGCAGCAAGCTGCAGGGAATCCACAAGTTGATTATAAGGCGAAGAGATCACAGATTTCTCCTAGGATCCTCATAAAATGGCTAAAGGAGGCATACCATGCTTTATTGGTCGGTAGTATTTCTTGTCATCAGCATTATCGCGGCTATCCTGGGCTTCTCGGGGATTGCGGGGGCAGCCGCCTCCATCGCGAAAGTGCTTTTCGTCGTGTTCCTGGCGGCGTGTGTCCTGATGGCGGTCTTCGGCACGTGGGTTGCGTCGCATATTTTTGGCCGGCGATAATCAGGGGATGGACCGGCCGCCGTCGTCCGTGCTTTTTAGCTCCTCAGGTACCTTATCCCCATCCAGACACCCATGAGGAGAAAAAGGAGCATCAGAATGTTTTCGGGCAGTAAATTGGCTGCGGTCCCGCCCAGATATCCCCCGATCACCGCCCCTGCGATAAGGCCGCCCGCGACGTGCACGTGCACGTTGCCCAGCTTGTAGTGCGTGAGGGCGCCGGACAACCCGATGGGGACCATGGCCAGGAGAGAAGTGCCCTGGGCCAGGTGCTGGCTCATGCCGGCGAGGACCACCATGGGAGGGACCATGACGACCCCGCCGCCCACCCCCATCATGCCCGAAAGGAAACCGGCAAAGACCCCGGTAAAAAGGAGGGCCGCCATTTTCGGCCAGAAGGCAAGGGTAAAAGTGATGTGCAGGAGATACCCTTTCACGGCCATGATGACGGTGACGAACAGCAGGAAAGCGCCGAAACCTTTCCTCAGCTTCCTTTCCGACAACGAATGGGCGTACAGGGCGCCGAAGCGCGCGGTCACGATCGCGCTCACCGCAAGCACGAGGGAGGCCCTCCAGTCGACCGTGCCATGGAAGAAGTAGACGGCCGCCCCCATGCCGCCGGTGCAGACGATGGCGACAAGGCTCGTGCCATGCGCCTTATGCTGACTGATTCCCGCCACCGCGGTCATGAGAGGTATCATCACGACGCCGCCCCCGACGCCCGCGAGGCCCGCGAGCAGGCCGCCGAGAAGGCCCGCGACAAAACCGATGGCCCGGAAACGGGTCGATTCTTTCATGATCATAAGCACGCAATTATACGACGAACAGGGGTGGCTCATCCACCATGTTCTTCCATCATGGACGGACCTGCGGCCGAAAGGAAACACCTCTTCGAGTCACGTGGAAGGGCCCGGACCAGGCATCCTGTTTCAGGATGCCTGGTCCGGGCCCGCTCGACTTCGATGGGATCGAATTTACGGCGCCGGCGTCGCGGCAGGGCTCAACGGCAGGGCTTCCACCGGTTTGCCTACCTTCTTCAGGATCAGCGAGCCGATTCCCGAAGCGATAGCGGCTGCCCCGATGACCGTGCAACCGACCGTCCAGCCGATTTCATAGCCCTGCGACTTGGCGTAATATAACGCGAGGGCGGTGATAAAGGTGGGTCCTATCATACCGCCCACACCCTTGGCCGTATAGACTATGCCGTAATTTGTGGATAGATATTTTTCGCCGAAACGGTCGTCCGTAATAGGCGGGAAGAAGGCAAACATCGGCCCGGTGCAGAAAAAGGCCGCGGTGACGACGATCATGAACCCATAGGGATTATGCGATACAAACGGAAGAAGGATGTAAAGCAGGCCGCATGCGATAAAATCGATAAACATGGCGCTTTCCCTGCCGATCTTATCCGAGATCATGCCCCAGACGATTCTCCCGATGCCGTTCGCGGCGGCGAAGGCCGTAAAGGTAATGGTAAATATCGCGGCCGGGATCTTGTAGTCGTTGGCCATCAGCTTGATGTTCGGCGTAAGGAACATATATCCGACGGCCATTAGCACGAACATGCAGTACATCAGATAGAACTGCCCCGTCTTCAGCATTTCCAGGGGGGTGTAACTCCTGGCCGAGGCGTTCTTCGGCTTATTGGGACCGGCCGCCTTCGCGGCAGCGGGGCCTTCCGGAAACCTGAGCACCTGCGCGACCAGAAGCAATATCACCGCGAACCCGACGCCGGTATAGAGGAAAGCGGTCTCGCAGCCGTAATTCTTCACGAGCATGGTAATGAGCCATCCGAAAAGCGCCGCGCCCGAGCCAAAACCGCAGGCCATGATGCCGGAAGCCATGCCCCTCTTCTGTGGAAACCACTTCAAGGCGGCCGCTATGCCGCCCGTATATATGAAGCTTGCGCCGACGCCCGCCAATCCGTAAGAGATGCACATCGGCAATATCTTATCCTGCGCGCCGATGCTCCCCCATCCGGCCGCTACCAGTATCGCCGCAAGGGAGAAGAAGATTTTTGTGCCGAACTTGTCCATCAGGTAGCCGGTCAGGGGCCCCGCAAAGGTCATGCATGCGACGAATGTCGCAAAGGCCGCCTGAATCTGGACCTTTGAAAAGGTTGGATGGGACTTGAGGATATCAGGGACAAAAAGGGCCCAGGCGTACTGAAGACTGGATATCATCGCCATGCCGAGAACGCCGGCTATCAACATTACCCAGCGATTACTCATAAAACCCCCGTTTGCGTTCACACCGGCCGAGTCTCTCATTTTTTTCCTCCCATAATCAACGGGCAGATGGTCCCGGGTAACACGCCGCGGATCAGTCGAATCCGTCTGTCACCGGCAATGGCGCCGAGGCTGTTCCTTCGTAATCTCTTTCTCCGTTGCGGACGCCGTTCCATCAACCGTGCCGCTTCCTTTCGCGCTTTGAAGGCGCGTCCAGGGTGGTTCAGGAAAGTGCCTTGGCGTCGATCCGGCCAAGGCACTTTCCAAAAACCGGCGTATCTTTGACTACTTGGCCTTTACCGTCTTTTTGGGCGTTGGCACGGGCGCCTCTGCGGTCACTGCCTTGATCCTCTGGATCTTCTGGTCCACGAAAGCCTGCATCTTCGCAATATGCTCTTCCGTGAGGTGCGCGAAGCGTCCCTGGTATTTCATGTACTCGCCCACCGGCTTATAGGTCTTCGGCAGGTGCGAGTACTTGTAGACGCCGTCCTCCCACTCGTAGAGCGACCACATGCCCGTCTGGACCGCGAGCCTGCCCATCTCCAGGGTCAGCTTCTCGTCAAACTTCCAGCCCTTGGGACAGGGCGCGAGCATGTGGAGGAAGGTAGGTCCGTCATAATTGAGCGCCTTCCGTACCTTGTTCATGAGGTCGACGGGATAGGAGATGCAGGTCGTCGCCACATATTTGACCAACGGGTGGCCGCCGATCACCATCTGAGGGGGGTCTTTCGGGAAGAGCGTCTTGCCCTCGGGGATCGCCTTACCCGGCGGCGTGAACGTAGTGTTGGCGCCGTAGGGCGTGGTGGGTGACGTCTGGATGCCCGTATTCGCATAGGATTCGTTGTCGTAGCAGATGAAGAGCGCGTCGTGGCCGCGGTACATCATGGCCGACATCGCCTGCAGCCCGATATCGACGGAGCCGCCGTCCCCTGCCATGCAAATGACGTTGGGAAAGGGACCTTCGTACTTCTTCTTCCGCATGAGTATTTTAAAAGCCGCCTCGATGCCCGATGTCACGGCCCCTCCGTTCGTGATCTGGGAGTGGATCCACGATACCGCGTAAGGGGTGCAGAGATAGCTCGAGTTCGCCACGTACATGCAGCCCGTGGGACCGATGAAGATCGTGTGCTGACCGGCCGCCTTCGCCACCAGCCTGTAATTGAGGGCCGGACCGCAGCCGGCGCACGTGCGGTGGCCGGGTACGTACATTTCCTCCCTGGGCGCCCCGCGCATGGATTTTATCGGTTCCAGTATCTGCTTGTTATAATTAAATTCCTGCATGATTCACACCTCCTTTAGTCAAACCGGTTATGCCTCTTCCTCGAAGCCCACCCAGTACACGTGCTGGCGGACCTTCTTCTCCTCCACCATCTGTTTCAGGATCCCGGCCATGTAATAGAAATCGTCGAGCATGATCACGTCGCCGCCGAGCCCGGCCATAAAGGACGTGACGAGGGGCCTCTTGTCGAGGTCGTACAGGGAAGCCCGTACCTCGTGCACCAGGTTGCCGCCTCTCATGGCGCCGCCGTAAGAGGTGCTCGTCTCCACGCAGGCAAGTGCCTTCACGTGGGCCAGTGCCTCCGTGATCTGCTGCGTAGGCCAGGGCCTGATCCAGCGCGGCCTTACCATGCCCGCTTTCAACCCCTTGGCCCTCAAATGGTTTATCGCCGACTTGCACGTATTGGCATGGGCGCCCTGGATAAAGAACGCCACTTCCGCATCCTCGATCATGTACCTCTCAAGCCAGGGGTCCAGATTCCGGCCGAAAATCGCGTTATAGTCGGCCACCGCCTTCTCGATGACCGGGGGCAGATCGAGGAACGTCGCCGCTCTCTGCGCATCCATCGGCGCGCCCTGGTCCGGACGTATCTGCGGTCCGTGGGAAACCGGGCAGGTCGGGGAGAGCGGGTGGGGCGCCGCGTAAGGGGGCAGAAACTCCCTTACCTGGGCGATATCGGGCAGGATGACCTTATCCGGTATGTGGGAGAGGAAATAGCCGTCCTGACACACGAACTGGGGCAGCATTATGCGCGGGTCTTCCCCTACCCTGTAGTTGATCAACGTGTTGTCGAAGACTTCCTGGGGTGTCGCCGCCCAACCCATCAACCATCCCTGGTCCCTGGCGGACATGGCGTCCGTATGTTCCGAGCCGAAGTCGCCCGGAGGGTCGAGGGTCCTGTCGGCAATCGCCATCTGAAAGGGGTAACGGCCGCCGGCCGCCGGGCTATAGACCTCGAAGGCATAAGTGACGCCGACGCCCGAGCTTCCCGTGTAGGCCCTCGCGCCGCAGGCGGATGCGCCGAGCACCACGGAGACCTGCGCGTGCTCGCCTTCACCGTGCAGGAACTCGGCATCCAGCTCGCCATTGGCGACCATCTTGGCAAGCTCCATCATGATCGCGGTGTAGGGACGGATGGGGAAAGAACAGATCACTTCCACTTCTGCCAGCTTGGCCGCCTGAGCGGCAGCCGAACAGCCAGTTAGTTTTCTTTCTTGAGGCATAATCTTTCTCCTCCCCTAGAAGGGTTTTTCCAAACGGTGGACGCCATCCGGGAAATCAAGCTCCGGCACCGGCGACAGGGCATTTACCGGACACTGATGGATGCAGATCTGGCAGCCCTTGCAGAACTTCCAGTTCCACTCCATCTTGTCTTCCTTCTCGTTAAAGGACCAGCAGGAATCGGGACACGCGGCGTAGCAGGTGAAGCATCGCGTGCATTTCTCGTGATCGATTATGGGACGGACAATGCGCCAGTTCGACGTAATGAAGAGCTCCTGCTGTCTCACCGGAGCAGGGGTGATCGCCCCAAACGGCACCTCTCTATCCTTGGGTATCTTTATAGCCATATGTTCTCTCCTTTCTAAGAAATTGCGGATTATGCGCCTTCCGCCCGTCTTCTATGTTCCCCAGAAGTATTCCGACCGCGACCTGCGAAACTTCTCCAGTTTCACTTCGTTGTAGCCACGCTCCATACCCGCCACATCGCTGACGATTTTCGCAAGGCTCTCCTTCTTCACCATGCCCGTGATCCTTGCCATCGCACCGAGAATGGGCGCCGCGAGCCCCGCGCCGATGCCCGCCGTGTCCACGCCGCCCTCGGACCCCGAAAAGTCGACCGTGCGGATGCCGGAAATGGCGTCCGCGTCCACCGTGGCGATGCAGCCCAAAACGTCCGCGTTGGGGATGAACTGGAGCATATACTCGATGGTGCGGCTGGTATTGATGAGAAGGAGTCCGCCCTCGGGCATGCCCTTGAGCACGTTGATGCCCTTCACGATCGTGGGCTCGACGATGACCACCACGTCCGGATGGGCGTTCGTGTACAGGTATTTCATTTCGATCTCTTCGTCGCTGATCCGCGCGTACTTCCTCGTCGTCACCAGAACGCGGTCGGGCAGGTCTTCATAATTGTCAAAAGACTGGACGAATTTGCCCTCTGCCTTCGCAGCCTGGGCAAAGGCGTTGCTGACGTCCCGGGCTTCCTTGTCCATTATCACGCCCCTCGTCCAGACGGTTATTTCGGTCACTTTAGCCATACACTTTACCTCCTTTGCTAAGTTGGTCGGCCGTTTCCGACCCCTTGAAGTCGATTCCCGAGCCATGAGTCTTCCCTTGTCAGTCCTGTGGTTCACCTCCCTCTTTCTTGAACACTATGTTTTCCACTTCCTGCAAATACTGGCGCATGGCGCGCCTGGCAACGTCCGGGCTGCCGCTCCTGATCGCTGCGAGAATTTGCCGATGACCCTCCAGGGACTTCTTCTTTCTCTCGTCCGACAAAAGGTACTTCTCCCTGGTGGTCCCCAGGGCGCCTATGAGCGCGGTAAGAAGCCTCTCAAGGACCTTGTTCCTTGACATCTTTGCCAGGGCGCGGTGAAAATCGGAGTTCATCCCCACGCCCTTATTGCCCGCCAGTTCTTGTTCCTGCACTTCCAGCAGTCTTTCCAGCTCCTCGACCTGTCGCTCCGTTGCATTGCTTGCGGCCAACCGGCCGATCTCGGGCTCGATGATCTCCCTCACGGCAAACACGTCGAGAAGGTTATCTTTCTCCTCCACCAGCGCCGCGGCCAGTGGCCTTACCAGCGCTTCCTCGCTGGAGGCGATCACGTAGGTCCCGTTTCCCTGGCGCCTGTCCACCAGCTTCATTGTCTCCAGCGAGAGGATCGCTTCGCGCACGGTGAGCCTCGACACCTTGAACGTCTCCGACAACTCCTTTTCGATCGGAAGCTGATCGCCTCGCCTCAACTTGCCTTTTTCGATGAGCTTTCGAATCTGCTCGACGATATCTTCGTAGGCCCGTCTCTTTTTCACCGCTTTCAGCATGGTTCTCCTGCCTTCGTCCGGGCGCCGCCGCCACCTTGCGTTCTCATTCCCACCTTTTCTCTCGCCGCCCTGAACAGGTCCGCGGTGATGCGGAGTTCTTCCGCATTTTTCGGGCCCCCGCCGTTGACGCACTCGGTGATGGCCGTCATCGCTGCATTCCTGCAGATCGACGCGATGTCCGACCCGGCCAGCCCTTCCGTGAGACCGGCGAGGTCCGAGAAATCCACGTCGGCGGCGAGCGGCCTCCCCCTGGTATGGACACGGAAGATCTCGAGCCGGTCCTCCCTGGACGGCAAGGGGAATTGAAGCACGTAGTCGAGCCTGCCCGACCGCGTGAGGGCGGGGTCGAGCAGGTCCGCCCGATTCGTGGCGCCGAGGACGATGACCTGCGAGAGGTCGCTGAGGTTGTCGAGCTCGTTAAAAAACTGGCTCGCCATCCGCTCCGCGACGGCCCCTCCGTCCACGGAGACGTGACGGGTCGCGGCCAGGGTATCGATCTCGTCGAAAAATAATATACAGGGGGCCGATTGCTTGGCCTTCTTGAATATCTGGTGAAGGGCCTTCTCCGACTCGCCCAGCCATTTCGAAAAAAGGATAGGCACGCTGATGGAGATGAAATTGAGCCCCGTCTCTCCGGCGAGGGCCTTAGCCATGAGCGTCTTCCCCGTCCCCGACGGGCCCGTGAAGAGTATCCCCCGCGGCGGCATCACCTTTGCCGCGGTAAAGAGGGCCGGGTATTTTTGCGGCAGATCGACTATCGCGGCCAGGGCTTCCTTGATCTCCTTCAAGCCGCCCACGTCCCGCCAGGCGACGGTCGATCTCTCCGTGTAGACCTCCCTCGTGGCCGTCGGCTCGACTTCCCGCAGGGCCTTGAGGAAATCATCCATGGTGATCCGCAGCCCGTCGGCGCTTGCCAGGATGGCCTCGACCTCACCCTTGTCCTCCAGCGAGAGATACCGTCGGAGGGCGGCCATGCCCGCTTCCTTGCAGAGCGCCTCCAGGTCCGCGCCGACGAAGGCATGGGTTACGGCCGCGAGCCGCGCCAGGTCGACGCCGGGATCGAGGGGCATGCGGCGGCTGTGGATGCGAAGGATCGACAGCCGGCCTTCCACGTTGGGAGCGGGGATCACCACCTCGCGGTCGAAACGGCCCGGCCTCCTCAGCGCAGGGTCTATGACCTCGGGAATGTTGGTAGCGCCGATCACGATCACGTGCCCGCGGGAGACCACGCCGTCCATCAGGGCAAGCAGTTGGGCCACCACCCTTTTTTCCACGTCTCCCAGCACCTCCGCCCGCTTGGGCGCGATCGCGTCTATCTCGTCGATGAAGATAACGCTGGGCGCGTTGAGGGTGGCGTCCTGGAATATCTCACGCAGTTTGGCCTCGCTCTCGCCATAGAATTTGTGGATGATCTCGGGGCCGTTTACCCTTATGAAATGCAGCTTGCTTTCACCCGCGATGGCGCGGGCGATCAGGGTCTTCCCGGTCCCCGGAGGACCGTAGAGCAGCACGCCCTTGGGCGCACTGATGCCGAGCTTTTCGAACACGTCCGCGTACCGCAAAGGAAGCTCGACCATTTCCCGGACGAGCCGCAATTCGTTCTCCAGGCCGCCGATGTCCTCGTAGGAGACGCGGGCTGCCGTCTCCAGGGAAAAATCGAACTTCTTCAGGACGAGCCTGGTCTTCTGGTTGATGATGACCCCTCCCCCGGGGGAGGTCGCTTCCACGGAAAAGAGGCGCGGCTTTCCGCCGAGAAAGGGTATATTGATCTTGTCTCCCGCGAGCACGGCAAACCCCTGGAGGATGACGGCAAAATGCTCCAGCTCTCGCTCGTCGGGTAAGATCGTCGCGCCGTCGAGGGGGCCTATCACGACGGTGTCGGCAGTCTTTCGACGCGCACGCCCGACCCTGACCGTTCCTCCCACGTGCGCCCCCGCGTTCTCGCGGGTGAAGCCGTCTATCTGGATCGTTCTTTCGGCAGAAGGCGCCAGGGTCCCCGTGACCCGGGCGACGGTAGTCCTCTCTCCGATGATCTCGATCACGTCCCCGAGGACCAGGCCGAGGGCCTTCATCGGCCCTTCAGTGAGACGCGCAAGGCCCTTGGCCACGTCCTCCGCAAGGGCTTCGACCACTTTCATATCAAGCTTACTGTCCATAAACCTCAAGTAATCATGGTATTTACCGCTATCTAAACATCAGATGATATACTAATTTGATTACTAGATGTTTGTCAAGAAGAGTTTAAACGACGGGCTTTGTTTGTCCTTGCCTGTTACTTCAAGATCACCCGTACTGCGCCCAGGTTGCCGTTCCGGTGATCGGCGGCGACCAGGGTCACGCGCTGCCGGGCCTCGAGGGAGCCGGCGAGCTCGATGAACGTGTCGATACCCGTTATGGCCTGCCCGTTGATCTCCAGGATCATATCACCCGCCTCCAAACCGGCCGCGCCGAGCGGGCCCTTGGGGTCCACCCAGGCCAGGGCGACGCCCTGTTTCGCATCGAGTCCCAATCTCTCTGCTTCTTTGGCCGTGATGGCCCTTACCTCGGAGCCGAAGCGCTCCCTGACGGCCCCGGCCGCGTACCTGGCCGCTTCCTGGAGGCTCCCTATCCTGAGGACGAGTTCCAGCTTCTTACCCTGCCGCAGTACGGTCACTTTGACATCCTGTCCCACCGGCGTCATGGCCGCCAGATTCCGCATGGCCGCCGCGTCGGGGGTCTCGGCGCCCTGGAACGAGAGAATGACGTCATTCTTCCTTAAGCCCGCGCGGTCCGCGGGCCCGCCTTTCGCCACCTCGCCGACGACCGCGCCCCTGTTTCCGGGCACATTGAGCGACCTTGCCGACTTCGGGCTGAGGTCATGGACACCTACACCTATCCAGCCCCGCTCCACTTTGCCGTGGGCGATCAGGGTCCGCGTCACGTGGACGGCCATGTTACTGGGGATGGCGAAGCCGATCCCCTCCGAGCCGCCCGATTGGGAGGCGATGGCGGTATTGACGCCCACCACTTCGCCGTACAGGTTCAGGAGCGGCCCTCCGCTGTTGCCCGGNNGTTTCGCGCTGATAATGCCCTGGGTAACGGTTTGGTCGAGACCTCTCGGGTGGCCTATGGCGATGACCCATTCGCCGACCTCCATCTTATCGGAGTCTCCGAAAGCGATGTGAGGCAGCGCCTCATTCGTGTCGATGCGCACGACGGCGAGGTCCGTCTTCGGGTCGCTCCCGATGAGCTTTGCGGCGAATGTCCGCCCATCGGACAGGGAGACCTCGATTTTTGTCGCCCCGCCCNNCCGCCCGCCACGTGATGGTTCGTCAGGATGTGGCCGCGCGCGTCTATGATCATACCGCTGCCCAGCCCCCTCGATTCCCGCTGGAACTTCCTGGGAGACTTGGGATTGCCGAAAAAGTACCGAAAGAAAGGGTCGTTCTCGAAGGGAGAAAACGGGTTCGCCACCTCGTGCCGCTCCATCACGTCGATATGAACGACGGCGGGGATATTCTGCTTGGCGACCTGCACGATGGCGGTGCTCAAATCCACGGAGACTTTCTTCTTGTTTCCCACCTCGGCGGATAACGGAAGGCTGAGGAGGAGCAGCATGACCGCCGTCAATGCAACGGCGCCCCAACGGCCGATCCGATTGCGCACATGACCCGTCAGCGACATAAGACTCTCCTTCTCCCGATGTGATGCACAGATATAATAATC
>PLSJ01000206.1 GCA_003165115.1 Syntrophaceae bacterium
GGCAGGCGAGGAGCGCCGCCGCCGTCAAGCCGAAATAAAAGAAGGTCCCTGAAACATTTCTCCATAAGCAGTGGAAAGAAGCGGAAGTCTTTTTGAAACCAATTTGGAAATTGTCATCGGACGATGCGCACGCACTTCGCAAGCGGGGGCGTTAACCGATGCTGAAAGGATAGATTTTGCTCGTACAAAACAATATTCAATGTTACAATCGGCAAGTGCCGATGAGGGAGAAGGTTTCGCAGGCCAAAGGTGACCACCAGTTGACTCTGATATATCGGTCGGCTTAGCCTTGTGGGGTGAATTCCAAGCCATACGCGAAAATGAGCAAAGATAGAGAGGCAACGGGGACATCTTAAGCAATAGTTATGCCTCGTCTGCTATTGGACTGTGCGGGAATGGGAGAATAAGCTATACCGTCAGCAGGGGCAAAGAATCGCGGGGCTCCACAATGAGTTGAAAAGGAGGAACAGATGAAGAGAATATTTTTGGTGGTAGTGCTCACGATGATCTTCTGCCCGCTTGCCATCCCTTCTTACGCAGAAGAAAAGAAGGTGGAGATCAAAGATGGGGTAATCCATTTTCCAGAAAAAGACTTCCAGACTGTGGCCTTGTCCAAACTGACATTCAGTTTCCCCCCGGATTGCCCGCAAGAGCTTCTCAGCATTAAAGGCAAGATATTCAGAGGAGAACTAAAAAAGACCGGGAGACTCAACATAACATATACCAACCTAACCTATCTTATTCCGCTAGGCTACAATTCCGATACTAAAGAGCTGACCGTTTACCTTGTTTTGGAAAAGGGGTATGGAAGTGGGTACGAAGTAAAACCCTATCAGGGAGGGCTGAGGGGTATATTTGACTTGGAAAACGGCTCGGTGCTGCGATGGGTGCAGAGTTTCCGTATCAAGACCCAAGAATACCGGCTTTACTTTCTGCTGAAGAATGAGAATCTGCGCATAGAGCGGAGCGACGGGTTCTCTGCAGACTACTCACCTGTGGGACGTTTACCTGAGGAGAGCTAGAAAAGCGATATTCCCTCATAACAAGGAGTCGAGCCGACCGCTATTGCGCCGGCTCGACTCCTTGTTATCGCCTGGCGCGGTAGTCGTCGCTTTATCAAGACTTGAGTAACCGGGCAGTAGCTTCGTTATCGATGTCTTCCTTATTTATCCAGTCAAGTGTTTTTTATCCGTTTTGAGCGCCGTAGGTTTTGGTTGACCTGACGGGTTCCCCATCAGAATGCAACATCCTGCCCGACCCTGAAGTCGTTACGGTTGAACCTTCGCACTTGATACCAGAGTTGAAATGGTAATGGCGATCAGAAAAATAGGTCCCTGCCCTTTCACTCGGTACCCTTCACTCGCCAGAAAAGCTCGTCCGTGTTGAGCTGTAGAAAGCCTTTGCTGATGGTTCTTTTGCGGCCTGAGGGAATTTCAATGGATTTCGCCGGGACTCGCGGGGCCGACGAGACAGGCGAAAGGCGCGCGACCCGCGCAGCGGGTGCCCGGACCCGGCCGCTCCCGGCACGTTTACTCCGATAGCGCCTTGTAGTACGCCTGCTCCGTCTCCTCCACGTTACGCCCGGGCGGGTACGCCTCCATCCATTCCCTTGCGACGATGCGTGCGGCCGCGCGTTTTTCTGGGTCCGCATAGAGGGCGATGGCGGCCGTCAGCGCGTGTGCGTCGGCCGGGTCATCGATCACCGTTCCCCCTTCCCGCGAGGCGATCACCTGGGCCGCGCCGTTGAACCTCGTCGTCACCGCCGGCAGCCCGGAAGCCAGGGCTTCGAGGACCGTAAGGGAGCAGGAGTCGTAAAACGTCGGGTGGACGTAGATGTCGGCGGCGGCGTAGTAGTGCTCCATGGGCGAGACGGGGCCCGCGAACGTCACCCTGTCCGATATGCCCAGCTTCTTCATGAGCCTCCGGTAGCGTCCGGGGCGGCCCCGGCCCGCGACGAGCAGGCGGAAATCGCGGTTGGGGAATTGCGCGGTGAGCAGGGCAAGGCTGCGCAAAAGCGTCTCGATCCCTTTGAGGCGGAAATTGTTTCCCGCGAAGAGGAGAAGTATCGCCTCTTGCGCGACGCCGAGCCCGGTCCGCTTTTGCGCCCTGTAAGCCTCGCGGTTCCGGGGATGGAAGCGGTCGAGGTCGACGCTGTTGAAGACCACGGAGATGCGGTCTTCGGGAAAGGCGTAATAGTCGATGATGTCCTGCCTGACCATCTCGGAGATGGCTATCACGTGCCGCACGCCGCCCGCGGCGTACAGCCTTTTTTGCAGGGCAATTTCGAGATAGTGCCTGACCGAGAGATAACGCTTCAGGAACTTGTAGGCGTAGTAGACGGGATTTCCGATCGACGCGAATTCCTGCCTGAGGTATGCCCGCTCCACACCACCGTGGGGGTTGAGCACGGTGACGCCGCGGCATTGGGCCACGCCGTGGATGATATCGAAGCCTTGCCCGTCGAGGCCCTTGCCGCCCGCGCGCCAGAGCGAGAGGGTGCGCAGCCAGCGTGGGTACCTCCGGACAGGTATCACGTGGACCGGGCAGGGCAGCCCGGCGGTCGCTTCCGTTTCCGTCGCGAAGACGTGGACCTCGTGGCCCCTTTTCGCGAGCTCCGCGCAGAGAAAGGAAAAATAGCGCTCGCCGCCACGTGAGGGAAGGAACTTGTCGAGGAGGATCGCAATCTTTAACGGCCGGTGCGACCGCTCGCCGCTCATGCGCTATCCGGTCCGCCTGCCCAGGGCGACGATCCTCTCGTAGAACGCCAGCAGTTGTGTTGCCTGGAGACGATAGTCCCACTCTTCGACGGCGGTCTTCCGGGCCTGCGCCCCGAGGCGTCCTCTTAGCAGGTCATCGGTGAGCACCTGTTCCATCCGCGCGGCCAGCCGTTGTTCGTCCGCGGCCACGTACCCGTTGTACCCGTCCCGCACCAGCTCGGGCAGCATGCCGCGGTCGGAGACGATGGCGGGCTTGCCCATGCCCATGACTTCCCGGAGGGCCCTCGCGGTGCCGTCGCTCCCCGCCCTCATCAGCACAAAGAGG
>PLSJ01000029.1 GCA_003165115.1 Syntrophaceae bacterium
GATTTCGAAAAGCGGTACCCAGTAGTGTCAAGGACCAAGGTATATACCCACGCCCGGGGCCGCGGCAAATCCCCACTTCTCCCGCTCTGAGGTGGTGCGTTACTGCCGGGTCTTTGGACTCAGTTTTTTCCTATAGGACTCTCCTTCATCAATCATAATGTGATGGGCATGGTGGGCCAGGCGGTCGAGCGCCGAGTTGGCCATGACCGGGTCGGGGAACAGGGCCACCCAGTCCTGCGGCGGCCGGTTGCTCGTGATGATAATCGACGATCTCAGATGGCGCTCCGTGATGACCTCGTAGATGTCCTCCGCCTGGATGGGCGTGAGCCCGGTGAGTCCAAAATCATCAATAATCAGAAGATCGGGGTGAAGGTACTTCTTGACCTGTCTCTCCCAGGACTGATCGGCACGTGAGGCGAAGAGGTGCCTGAGCATCTTGGCCGCCTTCACAAAGAGGACGCTGTACCCCCTCCTACAGGCCTCGTGACCGAGCGCCTGAGAAAGGTGGGTCTTCCCAACGCCAGCGGGGCCGTAGATCAGGACATGCTCCCTCTTCTCGATAAAGAGGCAGGTGGCGAGGTCGGTAATGGTCCCTCGTCTGATCTTCGGGTTGAAGGCGAAGTCGAAGCCCTCCAACGTCTTCTCTTCTTCGAAAGACGCCTTCTGTATCCGCACGGTAAGCTTCTTCGCCTCCCTCCTCTCGATCTCGTCCTGTATGGCGAGGGCAAGGAAGGCAAGATACGAGAGCTCATCTTTTTCAGCCTGTGCCACTCTGAGCTCAAGGGTTTCCCCAAACCCTCCGAGCTTGAGCTTACGGAGATCGGCCATGAGGTGGTGATCAATCATGGTATACCTCCCTGCTGAAGTACGAGGGTTCCCGGAGGAACCGCTGCCCGAGATCCGAAAGCGGCGCCCGATGCGTCGGCTGTTCATCGGATATGCCGTTCTCCAGCATCGCCTTGATGCTTCTATATCTGGTAGCGCCGTAGCTCAGTGCCCTTTCCGCTACCCTCTCGATATCGCCCGAGTACTTCTCGGCAAGACGGAGAAGGGCCTGGGCCTTTCTGAGGTTCTTCATGGCGCCCTCTTTGAGGATGGCGGTGACGAGCGCCTCCGTGTGGGGACCGAACTCGGCTGCCTTCTTCCTGCACCATGTGGGCGTCGCCATGAGAAAGGCGAGCTTCTCCGGAGGATAGTCCGTCTGGTCCGTCACCCACCGCCCGGGGCTATGGGACCGGGGATGGACCTTGATACGCTCCTGGTCCAAGAAGATCTCGGTGACCTTCTGCGTTCCCTTCGCCCATACCTTCCTGCCGATATACCTCGTGGGCAGAGAATAGTAGGACTTGTCGAAGACGATGTGGTGGTCGGGGTGGACGGTGCACTCTTTCCACAAGGGGCGCTCGAAGGGCGCCGATGGCAGCGATATCAGATGCTGCTTTTCATCTGTCACAAAGGTAGGATACGGCTTTTTCTTCGTCGTCCCGTGGACCTCCATGCCGATCTCTTCCTTGCACCACCGGAGGGCCCGCTCGTTCGCCTCGTTGATATCGGCGAAGGTCCTCCCCGCAAGGAGGTGCTTGCGGACGACCGGTACTGTGCGCTCGACCTTGCCCTTATGCTGGGCCATTCCGATCTTTGCCGGATCGGCCACGAAGCCGTAGAATCTCTCCATGTCGGCATAGGCCCTATTGATTGTCGGGTCGTAGATGTCGGCCTTGAGGACGCCCGACTTGAGGTTATCCAAAATGATTCTTTTCGGGACGCCCCCGAAGAAAGCGAAGGCACGCTCGTGGCAGTCGAGCCACATGCCGACATCCTGATGGAAGACGAAACGGACGAACTTGTGACGGCTCGAGGAGAGGGTCATGATGAAAGCCCATGTCTTGTGTCGCTTTTTTGTCTCGGGATCGTTCATGAGACCCGCGTAGCCAAAGTCGACCTGGGCTTCCTCACCGGGAGGGGTCTCGATGCGGACGGTGGCCTTTGTCCTGCCGAAGGCGAACTCAGACCGGAGGTAGCGCTTGATCGTCGAGTAGCCGACACGGATGCCGTGGTTCTCTTTAAGAAGCCGCCACACCTGTTTGCCTGTCATTTCCTTGTCATCGAGGAGCTTCTCGATCTCATCCCTGTGTCGGGCAATGAGATCGAGGGCCGGCGTCTCGAAGGAGCATGCCTGGGCGCTTAAGAGGCCTTTCAGCTTGCCCACGAGCTCCTGCTCGTCGGGTGCCGGTCCGCCCCCCTGGGCGATCCCCAATGATCCTGCGATACGGACATACTTTCGCACGGTCTTTCTGTCCAGACCCAAGGACCGGCTGATGTTCTGGATCTTCATTCCTTTGTGCCACTGGTAGATTGTCTCCACAACTTCATTCATCGGTATATCCCTCCTTGCCATGATCCCTCCTCACTCGTGTCAATCACGAGTGGCAGAAATCATGCCTATTCGTGTCCACCTTCAGAGGCGGCACAAAGTGGGGAATTACCTTGGCCCTGCTACTGGGGAATTACCTTGGCCCCGATGGCCTTATGTATGGCCCCTAGTGGGTATATACCATGGCCCTCGACACACGTTCAGTGAAAACTGTTTCAAGTTCTTTTTTTAAGTCATCGGATGCTTGAATCTCAGCGGCATTGCCCGTCCCTAGTTTCTTCCAGATGTCAAAATTATAATGACTAACGTTTCTCAAAATGTCCGAGACGTCTGCAACCGCAAACCCTTGCTTAATCTTCAATGTATAGTTAAAGATTACAGGAAACGCTTTGAACATCGCGCCGAATCCAGTCGTTTTGAAAAATATTGAGTCCTCTTTGTTGAAATACTTTGGAAAAATATTTTTTGTTCCTCGGTAGTAATTGTCGACTACACCTACCTGTTCCTGAAAACTGTAGGCCGACAGAAAGCCTTTGCCTTCCGACACTAAGGGCGCTACTGCCTTAATAAACGTGGTGAGTGATATTTCTCCTTGTTTTGGGCTAGTAATTGCCACAACCTTACCAAAAAACGGTGATTCCTCGTTTCTCTTCAGATCTGTTGCTATGTCGCTCGCTCTTTCCTTGGATCTGTCCGTAGCATTCTTCCCCGCCAAATGCTTGAGTAGGTCATAATATAACGAAGTGGGTACTCCTTTAGCTTCCTTATTTATTGTGATAAATTGATTAATTTGCTCTTCGATGTTTATGTCTAGGAATGCGACAATGGGAATAATAAGATTTGTACCCGACTTATAAGCGCCAGCAATCCTGTGCTGACCGTCGATAATCCATCCCACATCCGGTTCATCACTAATCGTGATCTGGTCATCTTCGATGCTATATTTACCAGTTTCTAGTGACGCTAACACACTCAATGGCAACGCCTTATTTGCTGCCACATATTTTGATATCACGTCAACCCTGCTTTGGGATAGGGTTCTTTGGTAACCTTCATCCTTATTCTCGATTCTTCTGTTAATTGAAAAGTGTTCATAAATATCCTTAACGGGCGCACAAAATACCACTAGTCCATATTTTCCTTGTTCAAAGGATATCAATTTATAAGACATATTATCCTCCCAGTTTCTTCTGTATAGCTCGTCGCGCTAAGGGGACACCCTTCATTTATTTGAATACCCTTCCTGAATGGTTCTACGGACAGGCGGGGCAGAACAATTGACTGCCCGTGTCACAGACTCGCCTGAAGAACTTGTTGAGCAGTCTTTGTCTATGGTGCAATTCCGACGATGACGAGTGGAACGGCCGGAACGCCCCTGCCCTGCCTGACCACATTGTAAAGTTCTCCCTCGTAATAGGGGACACCGGAACTCATCTGAGCCTGTAAGGATTTCATCGGAAGAATCTCTATGCCCACGTCGATCCGATCGCCGACATAAAAGGCCAGATGCTTCACGAAAAGATCGTAAGCTACAAAGGCATATTTTCCGAATTGTACCTCGATAGCGACACGGTCTTTGATAAAATCAGTTTGGTTGTAGCTGAAGATGGGCGTTTCGCCCGCTTCTTCTATCTCCTTTTTCTGTTCCTGTGGCGACATCGTGAGGGTCTTGCGGATGAGCTTTGCGTTCTTGGTAACCCAATAGCTTACCCTGCTCTCTTCCCAGGACCGGGCGCGAAGGAGCTTTGAAAAGGATGAGTTCATCGCAATGGGGCTACAAAGAAGCTTCCCCTTCATTGTCTTTTCCTTAGATACCTTGGTCTTGCAAGCTTCTGCATCAACTTCGGCAACGACGTCTTGGATTTCCTTCCACAATTCCGGCCGGTGGACTATGAGAAATTCCACGCCGTTAAGATGGGAGTATGTTTCGACAATTCTCATTTTGTAGTGTACCCCGTTTTTTTCTCAAGCAGTCGAGACTGCTTCTCGTCTTGCTTCTGACCCCAGGGCGCAATACGGAGGCTGTTTCCTGCTTCGTCCGGGTCATAGATGGGTTTATACATGGGCCGAGTTCTGAGGGTGCCCGTCACTTCCTCTTGAATGCGCCGTTTTGCGAGATGGACGTATTTTTCAACCATCTCGGCGCCTGCTCCGCGACGTTTATGACGAACGGCTGCAACTATGGTGGTGCCGGTGCCCAAGAACGGGTCGAATATCCAATCTCCTTCATTGGTCATCGAGAGCACGAAGCGTTCGATGAGTTCAACAGGAAACTGGCACGGATGATCTGTCTTTTCGACGTGGTTGCTCTTTACGTTGGGGATATCCCACAAGTCGCCGGGATTCTTTCCGAGTGGATTGCACGAGTATTTACCGGCATTCGGTCCCTTGAAGTACTTCTTGCCGGGATATTTTTGTGGAACCCTCACGGGATCAAGGTTGAAAGTGTAGTCCTCGCTTTTCGTAAACCATATGATGGTTTCATATCGGCCGGAAAACCGGCGGCTACAGTGCAATCCGTGCTCGAAATGCCAGATGATCCTATTTCGCATTCTCAAGCCCGAACCCGTAAAGATAGGGTATAGGACCGTGTCCAGAGGTATGATGGCTCCGTTGTCGACGTAGTTCCCTACCTGCCAACAGATGCTGCCCCGAGGAGAGAGGCACCGCGCACACTCCCGGATGACAGCGGCTTGCTGCTCAAGGTAACTCTCAATTTTCAATCTCTTTTCATACTCTTTCCCAATGTTGTAAGGCGGTGATGTGATAACCAGGGCGAGAGATTCGTCCGGGATGGTCCTTAGCAAATCCAGACAGTCACCCGGGAAGAGTACGATGTGCTCTGAGAGGGAAAACGTGTCCGCCATTTCAGTGGTGTCGAACATGTGACTATGATAGCACAACATGGGGTTCCGTAGTCAATCTGTTCATGTCTCTTGACCACAATTACAGCCGCAAACATGAAATATATCCGTCGATTGTGGACCGACCTCCGTTTCTGAAAAAACTTATAAAAATATTTCTTGACAATAATAATATGTCTTATTATGATTATGGTAGACAGTAATAAGGAGGTGAGAAGATGCCGAAGAAGGTAAAGTCGTTCGCCATGGAAGAAGAGCCATATGAAGAACTGTTCAGGATATTCAAGGACAGCGACGCCGAAGTGAATATTTCGTACTGCATGAACAAGTACGTCAAAGACTTCTTACGCTATCTCAAGCCGATCATGCAAGTCCTTGAGGCATCCTCGGACTACAACGTGCCCATAGCCTTCATTATCGAGACGAAGGCGAGGGAACCCCTTTTCAAGTTCCTGGACGGAGACCCTTCCCCTGGAGCGGAAGATTCGTCTTTGTCTCAGGAGCTTCGGGAACTGCAAGGGAAGTATGACGAGCACATCAAGAGGAATCCGCCCGTCAGACGGGATACGGTGGGTGAGCTTGGGAAACATCTCCCAATCGGGGCACTTGCGAAGTACATAGCAAGAATGATGGTAGAGGACGCGAGAAACCTGGGGAAGACACCGGATGACCGATTCAGAGAGGTGGCAAGGGAGGTGGGAGGGGAGGACTTGATACAGTTCATGAAGGATAGGTTGACCCCGGCACTCGAAAGGACCGGTCCTGACATGAAGAAACAGGCCTCTAGGACAAAACGGGGAATCCAGGGTGAAAGTGAGGGAAGCAAGGCCAACAAGAAGTAAGGCCACAAAACGATAGGGGGTGCATCCATGATACGTAAACTCCTGAGCTACAAGGACTTGTCGGAAAGATGGCAGATTCGGATTACGACGCTTCGGGTATGGGTCATGGAAAAGAGGCTCAAGCCCATCAAGTTGGGGCGGCTGGTCAGATTCGCCGAGAGCTACATCGAGGAATTGGAAGCGAAAGGGCTGGTGCCGCGATGATCGTGGAAAAGTGGAGCGCGTCGTTAAAATGCAAGGTCTATTACGTCCGCCTTAGAGACGAAACGGGCCATAGAAAGCTCTACCCTGAAAAGCATACGTCAAAGACAGTGGCCCTACAGTACCAGCGAAGGCTTGCGGGCGAAATCGAAGAAAGAAAGATGTTCCCCGATAGGTTCCCGAAGAGGATAAAGCTGGCCGATTTCGTCCGGGACGAATATCTCAAGAAACATGCTTTGCAGAAGAGACCGAAAACGTATCGGGAATATGTGAGTATTACGGGGAAGCTCGTTCGGTCTTTCGGCGATATCTACCTTGACGAAATCACGAGGTACAAGGTCGAAAGCTATCAAAGCCAGCGCCTACAGGAAGTAAGCGTCTACATGGTGAACCGTGAAGTGACGGTCCTGAAGGGGATGTGCACGAAGGCCATTGATTGGGGGTTCCTGTTCAAGAACCCGGTGAAAGGCGTGAAGCTGGGGAAGGAAAAGGCAAGGCCGCGCTTTCTCACCGAGGAAGAGCAAGGGAGTTTGATAGACGCTTGCGGCCGGTGCGGGAAGGCGCATTATCTGAAGGATATGGTTATCCTCGACCTTCATACGGGCCTGAGAAAAGACGAGTTGCTTCACGTTAAGCGCGAGGACGTGGTAGCCGATAGGAAAAAGCTGAAAGTGGAGGACGGCAAGGGGGGAAAGAGAAGATACGTCCCTTTGAATGATACGGCAAGGGCAGTCCTTGACCGGCTTCTATCCAGGAAGGGGAGCGAGTACCTGTTCCACGATAATAAGGGCAAACCTTTCAAGGACATCAAAAAATCTTTCATTCCTGCCGTGGAAAGGGCAGGTCTAAAGGACGTAGTGTTCAAAGACCTTCGGCGGACGTTCGCCACGATGTGCGCCCTTAGAGGAGTAAAACCGAAGACGCTGCAAAATTGGCTGGGCCATGAGTCGATCACGACGACGATGAAATACTACGTAATCTCTCCCGAGGACCATGAACAGGAAGAGATAAAGCGGCTGGACGGCATGACCGGTGGTGTCCCTATAGGTGGCATTACCGCCAAAAAAGAAGGCGCGGACGGGCCGGAACAGGAAAAGCATGATTAATGTACTTGCGAAGAATATAAAACCTTATATAATATTCCCATGGCTGTGAAGCGGCTTGCGTTCATAGGGTCCAGCCTTGACGATCTTCGGAACTTTCCGGATGAAGCCCGCCGCGCCGCAGGCTTCGAGCTTCGGGCGATACAGAACGGCCTTGAGCCAAGGGACTGGAAGCCGATGCAATCGGTGGGCGCAGGTGTAAGGGAAATCCGCATCCGCGTGTTGGGCGAATGGCGGGTGATCTATCTGGCTACTATTCGGGACGCGGTTTACGTGCTTCACGCCTTCCAGAAGAAGACCCGGAAGACGAGCGGACATGATATCGACCTGGCCCGAAGCCGTTGCAAGCAGATTGGAGGTACTATATGAGCGAGACCATAGTTGAATCATCGGGCAACGTCTTCATCGATCTCGGATATTCCCCGGATGAGGCCGCAATCCTTCAGATGCGGGCCGATCTCATGGCGGGCTTGAGGAAATTTATCAAGGCGAAGAAGCTGACGCAGGCGAAGGCGGCGGAAATCCTGGGGGTGACCCAATCCAGGGTTTCGGACCTGAACACGGGAAAATGGGAGAGGTTCAGCCTTGAAATGCTTATCATTCTGGCAACCAAGGCAGGTATGCGTGTTACGCTCAAGGCAGCGGCGTAAGGGATGAAGCGGTTGGGCGGTATGAGTGGTGGTGCCACCTATAGGGACACCAACCGAAATGAGGATTGGGAAAATGACCGGTAACTACTTGAAATCATTGGTGGGCCGCGTAGGATTCGAACCTACGACCTCCTGATTAAGAGTCAGCTGCTCTACCGGACTGAGCTAGCGGCCCACGATTTTGAGATTATGGTTATAGCATACTGTCTCTCGAATTTCAAACGTTTCTGTAACCCGTTGAGGCGCGGCGCCCGCTTGGTGCGGAAAAGACGGGGCGGGTAAGAAAAGGAATTGACTATTCCCACGCTCCCGTGTTAAATAGGGATGGTTCGCTATGGTCGGGGATGAAAAGAAGGAGATGCTTGCCTCGTTTCTGACCTACGGTACCCTCGGTATCGAGATGGGGGTATCCCTGGCGATCGGTCTTGCCATCGGCTATTACCTCGACCGTCACTTCGGCACGGCGCCGATCCTGACGTTCATATTTATGGGTTTTGGCCTGGCTGCCGGGATGAGGCGTCTCTACCAGCTCTGGAAAAAGATGGAAAAGGACGATGAGAGAAGCGACGGCAAGTGATATAGAACGTATAAACGTGGGCATTCTCGTGCTCGGGTCGCTGGCCTCAGGCTTCATCATGCGTGATTTCGTCTACGTGTTCAGCTTCGGCGTGGCGAGCGCGATGATGACCCTCAATTTTCGACTCCTTACGAAGATCATGGAAAGCTTTTTCTCGGGCGCCGTCCCCAGTAAGAAAGAGCTTCTTGTCAAGCTGCCCCTCAAGTTTTTCGGCCTCACGGGGCTCGTGACGGTGATTGTGGTCTGGGGGAACGTCAATATGCTATTTTTCATTATCGGGCTGTCGACGGTCTTACTCTCGGTGGTCATAAGCCAGGTAATCGTTGTTTTCGCGCCTGATGCAAGGAGGAAACACAATGGGGCATGAACAGTTCACGTGGGCTTCCCTGATACCCGGTCTCGGTTCGCTCCCTCCCCATGTCTCGAACGGCATTATCGTCTCGGTCATACTGCTCGTGATCGTCTGCCTCGGTTACGCGCAGTACAAGAAGAAGGAGGACGATATCCTGCCCGACGACAGCCTGACCTTCAGGAACTTTCTGGAGCTTATGGTGGAGACGATCTCGGGCCTGGTGGAGGAGACGATGGGACCGAGGGGCAAGGAATTCATGCTCATCATCGGGACCCTGGGTATTTTTATCCTTTTCAACAACCTCTCCGGCCTCATTCCCGGTTTTCTCCCTGCCACGGATAATGTGAACACGACCTTCGCCTGCTCCCTTACCGTTTTCGTGTTGACCCACTATTACGGCATACGGGAGCACGGTATAAAATACGTGAAACACTTCATGGGGCCTATCTGGTGGCTTACTCCGATCATGATCCCCATCGAGATGATAGGCCATCTCGCGAGGCCGCTTTCGCTGGGCATGAGGCTTTTCGGCAACATCATGGGCGATCACCTCGTCACTGGTATCTTCTTCATGCTCGTTCCTCTGTTCGTGCCGTTAATCGGGATGTTTCTCGGGACATTCGTCGCCCTTGTGCAGGCGTTTGTCTTTGTGCTTTTATCGATGGCCTATTTTTCGGGGGCTGTGGCCCACGAGGAAAATTAATACGATGGGGGTGAATGGAAAATGAGGAAAATGTTTGTGGTTCTTATGCTGTTGGGTGTTGTCCTGGCCTTCTCCTGTGGCGTCGCCATGGCGGCCGAGCCAGGGGCGGGACTCGATCCCCAGGTGAAAGCGATGATCGCGATTGCCGCGGGCATCGGCCTCGGTATCGCCGCCGCGGGCGGAGGCATCGGCCAGGGCAGGGCGGTAGCGTCCGCGCTGGAGGGCATTGGAAGGAACCCCGGAGCTTCGGGAAAGATTATTACCCCGATGATCATCGGTCTTGCCATGATCGAATCGCTGGTAATATACTCGCTCGTCGTTTCGCTGCTTCTCTTCTTCAAGCTTTAAATCGTCATCCTGTGGGGGGGCAGATTTTTAGGGATTAGGGATCTGCCCCAAACACCGTGCGGGGCCGGAAGAAGAAGACGACCGGGCAATCACCGTAAAGAAATAGCCGTCACTTTCGCTCGTCGAGGACGTTTCTTATCGCCTCGGCAAGCTCCCGCCGTACAACGGGCTTCATGAGAAATTCCCGTATGCCCATCTTCCTGGCCCGTTCCGCGTCGATAATCTCGCTGAAGCCCGTGATCATGATGATGGGGATATGCCTGCGGACGGACCTTATCCTTTCCGCCAGCTCGATGCCCGTCAGGTCGGGCATGCTCTGGTCGGTGATCACGAGGTCGAACGCATCGGGCGCGGCCGTGAATAAATCGAGGGCTTTGGCGCTGCTGCCCACGGCGGTGACGTGATAGCCCAGGCGCTCGAGCAGCGCCGAGTTCATCTCGATGATCGGCTTCTCATCGTCCACGAAAAGAATGCGCTCCGCACCTGAGGGCAGCGGCCGGCTCTCTTCCTTGACGGTCCGCTCGGTTTCGCTCGTGGCTATGGGGAGATAGACGGCGAAGGTCGAGCCCTTTCCAAGCTCGCTCTCCAGCGTCAGGGCCCCCTTGAGGGCTTTGACGATGCCGTGGACCACGGCGAGGCCCATGCCCGGCCCTTCGCCCAGGCGCTTGGTGGTAAAAAAGGGTTCGAAGATACGCTCCATCACCTCCGCCGACATACCGTGGCCGCTGTCACTCACACCCAGCATCAGGTAGGCGCCCGGCTTCAAATCAGGCAGGGAAGGGTTGCTGTCGGTCAGTTGATATTCCCTGACGACGACGTCGAGGACCCCTCCCTTTTCCCGCATTGCATGGACGGCGTTCGAGACCAGGTTCATCAGTATCTGTTGAAGGCGGCCCGCGTCCGCCAGGACCGTGTTCCTTCCCGGCTCCACGTGGCGCCGGATATCGATCGCGGCGGGGATCGACGAGCGGAGGAGTTTCAGCGTTTCCGTGACGAGAGGGCCGACCTCGACGAGCACGGACTCCTGCTGGTCCCTCCGGCTGAAGACGAGGATCTGTTTCACCAGGTCCTTGCCCCGCCGGCTCGCCTTGAATATCTGCTCCAGGTTGTGACGCACGGCGCTGTCCGCCGGTACGTCGTCCATGGCCAGCTCGACGTTGCCCATGACGGCGGCGAGAAGGTTGTTGAAGTCGTGGGCTATCCCGCCGGCCAGGGTCTGTATGGCGTCCATCTTCTGGACCTGGCGAAGCTGCTGGCTGAGGACCGCCTCGGTGGTCACATCGCGGCACGCGATTACGTGATTGAGGAGTAACCCGGAGGGGTCCCGCATGGGCGAGACGGTGACGTCAAGCTCGGAAAAACGGCCGTCGGGACGTTTGAGCGTGATATGGCCGTTCCACTTCCTCTCCCTCTGGAGTCTCACCCGGAGTCTTTCATAGAAGTCCCCGTCTTCGGATGAGGCACAGGACCCGATGGGCACCCCGACGATCTCGCTCTTCTTCTTCCCGCTGACGAGCAGGAAGGCATTGTTCGCATACTGCACGACGGCGTCCCTGTCGGTCACCAGGATCATTTCCGCCGCCTGCTCCACGATCAGGGCAAGGCGCTTCCGCTCCTCTTCGGCCAGCTTCCTTTCGGTAAAGTCATGGAATATCAGGAGCAGGGCGGCCTCTCCTTCGAGTATCGTCCTCGACACGGAGGCCTCTATAGAGACGACCGAGCCTTCCTTGCATAAGCCCCTGAATTCGAAGCGTGAGGGCGCGTGCTCGCCCTTTTTTGCCTTTCGCTCCATGACGTCGAAGAACCGGTCCCGGTCTTCCGGGTGGACTGTCAGCCTCAAGCCCTGGTCGAGTGCCTCGTCCGCGGTCCGGCAGCCGAAGATCTCGGCGTATCGCGGGTTGACGTAGAGCAGTCTCTCTCCTCTCACGATGGCTAACCCGTCATTCGACCGCTCGGCCACCGCCTTATAACGCTCCTCGCTCTCATGGAGCAAGGCTTCCGTCTTTTTTTGAGCGGTAATATCGAGGATGACGGAATAGACGCCCGTGAGCAGGCCACCCTGACCAAGGGGCACGCTGTCGAGGCGCACCGCGCGGCCGAACCCATCCACGCCTATCTCCACCTCGCACCGGTCCGCCTTGGCCTTTCCGGTTATCCGTTTGAGATGGGCAAGAAAGTCGTTCCGGCAGTGGGGGGCGATGAAGGAGCTCAAGGGGCTTCCCGGCAGGAGCGCCCTTTCGGTGTGCAAAAGGTCCGCGGCCGCCTCGTTTGCCTCCCATATCAGGCCGCTTCTATCGAGGACCACGCAGGCAAAAGGGGCGCGGTCGTCCGGTTTCGGGTATTTCCTGGGGGGCGCGGGCCGCTGAGGTCCTTCGTCCCCTGCCCGCTCTTCCTGCATGGACCCCGAGTCCGCCTCCGGCAGGCGGAAAAGCCCATCCTGGCCGGCACGTTCGGGGCGTTTTCGCGGGGGTTTAGACCTCTTCTCTTCCATACCGTCACCTCAAAATCCGCCGAAGTCGGCCAAGATGGACGACTTTGTGACTAAAGACCGGACCGGCGGGCAAAGGCTTGAGGCCCCGTACGGGCTAGAGAAGTATTATAGCAAATGCCGAGTCAAAAGTGAAAAGGGGAAGCGGCGCGCTTCCCCTTTTGTCACCCGGCACTCTTTTTACACCTTAAAGCTCTGGACCACCCCCTCGAGGCTCGTCGCCAGACCCGACAGGCCGGTCGCCGCCCCGGATATCTCCTCCGAAGAAGAAAAGGTCTCTTTCGTTACCACCGAAATCTGGTTTATGTCGCCGGTGATCGCGTTTGTCGTCGCGTTCATCTCCTCGATGGCGGTCGCTATCTGGCTCACGCCGCTGTAGAGGCAGTCGATGCTCGTGATGATCTCCCCCAGGGCGTCATGCGCGCGGGAAGAATACTCGACCCCGGTGACGACCCTGTCTTTTGCCTGGTTCATCGACTGCACGGTCTTCTCGACGCCGACCCTGATCGTGTTTATCATGTCCCCTATCTCCGTCGTCGAGGCAGAGGTCCTTTCCGCGAGTTTTTTCACTTCATCGGCCACGACCGCAAACCCTTTCCCGTGTTCTCCGGCCCTGGCGGCCTCGATTGCCGCGTTAAGGGCCAGCAGGTTGGTCTGGTCGGCTATCTCGTTGATTGCCGTGACGATATTTCCGATCTTTTCGGACTGCTCTCCCAGATCTCTCACAAAACCCGACGCAGTCTCGACGGTTTCGGCGATCACGTTTACCTCCCTGATCGCCTTGTCCACCACCTCCTGCCCTCCTTTGGCGACTTCGACGGCCTGGCTGGCGGACGCGGCGACACCACTAGAGCTTCTCGCGATGTCTTCCGAGGCCTGGTTCATCTGGGCGGAGCCCGCCGCGACCTGTGTGGCCCTCTCGACCTGGTCCAGGGCCCCCTTGGAAAGGTTCTCCGCGGACACGCTGAGCTGCGCGCTGGCGGAGGCCACATTGGAGGCCGACAACGTCACTTCCCTCAGTGTGCGGCCGAGGTTGGAATTCATCGCGTCCATCGATTTCGCGAATATGCCCATCTCGTCCTGCCTCGCGAGGGCATTGCGGGAAACGGGTATGGAAAAATCCCCTTTCGCCATCAAGTCTATATGGCCGGAGGAACGCGCGATCGGGATGGTGATGCTGCGGGTGATGGTCCGCGACAGCCAGACGCCCACGAGCATGGTCAACAGGCCTATGCCCAGGAATATGGTGCGTCCCGTGGAAATGTTGCTCTTCGCCTCATCGAACTTGACCTGCATCCTCTTCTCGTTGTACGCCACGATATTATCGGCCGCTTCCGTATAGGTCCTTATGATCTTCGTTCCTTCCGCGAATTTGTCCGCCGCCTGCGCGGTGTTGCCCGCCATGCCGAACTCGACGGCGGCGTCGTTCACTTCCTTGCCTTTTGCGACCTCTTCCTTGAACCTCGCGATGAGCTGTTTTCCTTCGTCGCCGGCTTCGAGCCGCTCAAGCTCGTCCGTGGCCTTCTGGTATTGTTGCCTCGCCTCGGCGATCTTCGTTTTGGCTTCTTCTTTCACCCTGGCATCCCCGCTGGTGATGACCTCCGCGATAGGACGCGTCAGGTCGCTCAAGGCGGTCTTCATTTCGTAGGCCTTCTTGAGCTTGGCGTTATTCACCTTCACCAGATGATCCACGTTATCGCCGACCCTGGCAAAATAGACGTTGCCGGCAATAACGATCGCTGCCATAAGGGCGATGGTGATGCCGAACCCTATAGCCAGCCTGTGACCGATCCTCACATCCGTAAACAACTTGATGGCCATTTCCGATAACCTCCCGCTTCAGGAATCCGGCCTTTCCCATGAGGGGATGCCGGTAGAATTTTCGGCCTACACCCTATTTTCGGCTTTTCGGCCTTGCACCTTAAGCGAAATACGCCATTTTCCTCATTAAAGGCCCCTCTCCCCCAAGGGGCGAGGGAAAAGAAGGGACCACTCCTTATTCTATCCAAAAGGCCGGGGAAAAGAAGGGACGATGTCCTTATTCTATCTAAACGGCCAGGAAAAAGAAGGGACTATCCCCCACATTCTATCCATCTCTCTAAACGGCCAGGAAGAAAAGGGACGATGTCCTTATTCTCGCCCTCTCCCCTTGGGGGAGAGGGCTGGGGTGAGGGGCGAGGCCGTAAGGGCAGAAACATTAAAATATTTTAAAGAATCTTCTTGACAAACTACCCGGCATTCGGTAAAACTACTCCAATGTGAGAATCGTGTGTGCTAGTCGTATTAAGAAGTTTTAAAGATAAGGAGGTGGTGGTCCGAAGTCGGCGTTTCAATCTTATACTGACCAGGTTTGCTAAAGGAGGAAACATGAAGAAAGTCTTGATAGTAGTTTGTGCTTTGCTTTTGGCCCTGCCGGCCGTAAGCTTCGCGGGAAGCGCGACGAGCA
>PLSJ01000497.1 GCA_003165115.1 Syntrophaceae bacterium
GAGGTCAGCGTCGTGTTCGGCGGTATCGTCGCGCTGAATTGCGTGTCGTTCGACATGCACTAGGGCCAGATCCTCGGGCTGAGCGGGCCCAACGGCGCCGGCAAGACCACGCTCTTCAACCTCGTGACGGGCATCCTGAAACCCGACGCCGGCCATGTCCGCTTCAGGGAAGAAGACATCACGGGTATGGCCCCCTACAAGGTATGCAAGAAGGGCCTCACGCGCTCCTTCCAGGTGGTTAACGTATTCTCCAGGCTCACCGTATTCGAAAACGTCCGTGTCTCGGTCCTCGCAAGGGAGAACAAGACCTGGAACATGTTTACGCCTTCGACGAAGATGGTGACGCCCGAGACGGAGCGGATCATCGAGAGCGTGGGCCTCGCGGGCCAGAAGGACCGGGTAAGCGCCGCCCTCTCGCACGGCGAAAGAAAGGTGCTGGAGATCGCGATAGCCCTGGGCGGCAACCCCGAGTTCCTGATCCTCGACGAGCCTACCGCCGGGATGTCGCCGGAAGAGACAGGCCGGTGCATCGATCTCATACGGAAGCTCTCGAAAGACTTCGGTCTCACCATACTTTTCTGCGAGCATGATATGGAGCTTGTCTTCGCCATCGCCAACCGGATCATGGTCATGGTGAGGGGCTCCACTATCGTGCAGGGCCCCTGTGACGAGGTGCGATGCAATCAGGCCGTGCAGGATGCATATCTCGGTGGGGGTGATGTGTGCTTAGCGTAAAGGGAATTCACACCTACTACGGCCTCAGCCATATACTCTACGATGTGTCGCTGGAGGTCTCGAAAGGCGAGATTGTGGGGCTTCTCGGGAGAAACGGGGCCGGCAAGAGCACGACCATGAGGAGCATAGGGGGGCTCACGCCGCCCAGACAGGGGACCATTACGTTTCATGGCGAGCCGCTCGCGGGGAAAAGCGCCTACCGGCTGGTGAGACAGGGCATCGCCTATGTCCCGGACGACCGAAGGGTCTTTGCGGACCTTTCCGTCGACGACAACCTGGAGATCACGTACAAGGGCAGCCCCGAGTGGGACAAAAACCGGGTATACGATATTTTTCCGGCGCTCCGGGAGATCAAGGACCGGCGTTCGGGCAACCTGAGCGGCGGCGAGCAGCAGATGCTTACCATAGGACGCTCCCTCATGACGGCGCCCGAGCTGCTCTTGCTGGATGAGCCGACGGAAGGGTTGGCGCCGCTGATCGTGCGTGACCTGGAGCAGCAGATATTGCGGCTGAGGGATGCCGGCATCAGCATTCTGCTCTCGGAGCAGAACGTGAAGTCCGCAATGAGATTGATCGAGAGGGCCTACGTCATCGACAACGGCCGCATCCGGTTCAAAGGGACGGTCGCCGAGCTCGAAGCCAACGAGGAAATAAAGAAGCGCTACCTGATGGTGTAGGCAAGGCGGCCGGGCGACTTTCGAAAGACGCTACTCCCACGGAGGCGGGAAGAGGGGATAGCGGAATTCGATCAGATAAGGCTCATTCCACGATATGTCGCTGCGAAATATGCGCTCCAGCCCCTCCAGGGATCTCGTCCTTTTTGCCTTGATGCCGAAGGCCCGGGCGAGGCCGAGAAGATCCGGGTTATCGAGCTCCATGGCATGCGAAACGCCGTACCGCTTCCGCATATAATCCTCAAGCACGCCAAAAGCCCCATTATTGTAAACAAGAATGACAATGGGGATATGATATTTTGTCACGGTCGCGAGTTCCCCGGCGACGGCGGAAAAACTGCCGTCGCCCGTGACACACAGGCAGGGTCTCTCCGGCCTCCCCAGTTTGGCTCCGCAGGCGGCGGGCAATCCATAAAAGATCGGTGAGATACCCCTTGGGGTGAGAAAGCTGCGCGGATAGAAGGCGGGGAAGTAGAGCTCGGCCCAATAGGCAACCAGGTTGAGGTCCCACACGGTGATGGTTTCGTCGGGAATGAGCCGCCTCAATAACGACACTATCCGAAAGCCGACATGGTCCGCTTCGAGCAGGGCCTCTTCGCGCCCTTGTGTCGTCTTCAGGCGTTCCATGTCCCAGGAAAACGTTTTCCCCTTCATGATGTGGCGCAGGGATTCCACTACTTTTTTCATCCGGCCCACCATCGCGAGGTCCGGCTGATAATTGCAGCCAAGCCACCGGTCATCGATATCTATATGAACGAGGCGGCCAAGCTTCACTCCCCGTTTTTTCGCATCCACATCCCGGAGTCGCGTGCCCAGAGCGATGGTCGCATCCGCCGCTCTCAGCACTTCTCTCGCGACCCCCTTCGCGGCGACATTGCCCAATGCGCATTCGCTATCCTCCCTCAGGACGCCCTTGCCACCCGTCGTGCTGAGGAAGGGGACGGCGGAGTCCCTGCACACGGCTTCCAGAAGGACCCGCACCCCGTCCTCCATCAAGCCGCCCCCGCCTACGATGACGGGCTTGCGCACGCCTTCCAGCGCCCTTTCGAGAGGCTCGGGATCAAATTCCCTCTCCGGTTCGGCCACGTTCTCGCGTCCGGGAAGGGCCACCTCCTTCTCTAACAGGCGGTAGGGGACAAAGACGACCACCGGTCCCCGCCTGGCCGATACGGCCGTGCAAAAGGAGGCTTCCAACATGGCGAGGAGATCGGTTTCACCGGAAACGACGAAAACGGCCTTGGCTATGTTCCGGAAGAGTGCCTCAGGCTCCCGGATGCCGTGGAGTATGCCTTTCTCCACGCGCTTCCTCTCCACCTCGACTGCGATGATCAGCAGGGGCACGTCATCCCCGTGCGCCTCCATGCAGGAGGCCACGACATTGCCGAGACCCGGACCGGGCGTCACAAGGAGCACGGCGGCCTCGCCCGTCACCCTCGAAAAACCGTCGGCCATGAACCCGGCGTGAGACTCGTGTCTTGCCGTGAGAACCGTAATATTCGAACCGGCCAGCGCACGGTTCAACGGCAGGGCATGAATACCCGGCAAATGGAAGATATACCTGACACCTTTGCCTTCAAGAAAGTGCACAATTGCCCTATTTCCCAGCATAATTACTCCATTTTCCGGAGTTTAGCATACTGCATTTCAAAGTTAAATAAAAATCTACTTGACATGACTTTTGAATTAATATAGTTTAATACAATAAACTTTTTGTGAGTGTTTACTGTTTATGGCGAATATAGACGGATCGAGCATAGGTGAAAGGATTCGGATGATAAGACAGGCGAAATCCCTCACCCAGGAAGAGCTCGGATCGAGGGCGGGATTGACGAAGGGTTTTATCTCCCAGGTGGAGAGGCACATCACGTCACTTTCCGTCGAGAGCCTCCTGGGTATCCTTGATGCGCTCGACCAGAAAGCCTCGACGTTTTTCGACGAAGGGTTTGACGAAAAGATCGTATTCGGGACGGACGATAGGGTAGAGCTGGAAAAAGAGCAGGTCACGAAGTTCGAGATCCTTATAGCCGCCGCCCAGAACAGGGAGATGGACCCGGCGCTCCTCGAGCTTGGCGCCGGCGAGAAGACAGAAGAAGAAGAGCCCCACGAAGGAGAGGAATTCGGCTTTGTCTTGTCCGGCGGCATCGAGGTGGTTCTCGGAGTGAAGACCTACCGGGTGCGAAAGGGAGAGTGCTTTTACTTCAAGGCTTCCAAAAAACACTATCTCGCGAACAGGCGAAAGATGAGGGCCTTGGTCCTGTGGGTATCTTCGCCTCCTAATTTTTAGTGCCAAAAAGGCAATGAATTTTCGGGGAGGCCATGGGTGAAAGTTTTATTCGAGCATACGTTGACACGGCCGCTTGATATCAAAAGAGTCCGGGAGGTGGTAAAGTGATTATCCAAACACCCACGAAGTTTTTTCTTGTCGGCGGTTCGTCCGAGGGATTCTCGTTGTTGAATGCATTCGACGGCGCCCTTCTCGCTTCGGGCGTCGGTGACACAAACCTGGTGAAAATGAGCAGTATTCTGCCTCCCGGCTGCGAGGAGATCAAGCCGCCTCCGGTTCCATTGCCGCAGGGCGCCCTTGTGCCCGTGGCCTACGCGTCTCTCTGCAGCGACGTTCCCGGAGAGGTCATCTCGGCGGCCGTGGCGATAGGCATACCGAAGGATGCGAATCGCGCCGGCTTAATCATGGAATATTCGGCGAGGGCGGAAGAGCATGTC
>PLSJ01000291.1 GCA_003165115.1 Syntrophaceae bacterium
GGCAAGAAGAGGCGGTGGATTTGGGCGACGTACTATGACTTGTGTAATCTCCTGTCCATATGGTATAAGAATAGGCATGTGGAGAGATGTCCGAGCGGCTGAAGGAGCACGACTGGAAATCGTGTGTGCTGGCAAAACCGGCACCGAGGGTTCAAATCCCTCTCTCTCCGCCATAAAGACGAGGGTGAAGAAGAGGGAGCGCGGGGGAATGCCTCCTCATTTTTGCCATCTCCTTACGAGACTGAATTTAAAGTGGCCGGGCCCTGCGCAACGTGAGGGTTACAAACCCCGTCAGGTCCGGAAGGAAGCAGCGGTAGTAGCTTCTCCGTGTGCCGCAGGTTGCCTGGCCTTATTGTTAAGATAATGTTGAATAAGACCCATTCCGTAAAATTGACGCATCGAGTGGACCGCCGCCCCTCGTCCGCCGCCCCTCGTCCGTGGTCTGCCCCGGTAATCGCATGAGCTATAAAGTCCTTGCACGAACGTGGAGACCGGGGCGTTTCGAAGACGTGGTCGGACAGGCACACGTGGTCACCACGCTGAAAAACTCCATAAGGCGCGGCAGGATAGCGCATGCCTACCTCTTCGCGGGGCCGAGGGGGGTCGGCAAGACTTCCATTTCACGGATACTCGCGAAGGCCGTCAATTGCGTCGAGGGCGTGAAAGAAGAGCCGTGCAACGCCTGCCAGACCTGCAAGGCCATCGGCGGCGGCGGGTTCGTGGACGTGATCGAGATCGACGCGGCCTCCAACAGGGGCATCGACGAGATACGGGAGCTGCGGGAAACCGTGCGCTACCTCCCCATGCAGGGGAGGTACAAGGTCTATATCATCGATGAAGCGCACATGCTCACCGAGCCCGCGTTCAACGCGCTCCTGAAAACCCTCGAAGAGCCGCCCGGCCATAATATCTTCATCCTCGCCACGACCGAGTCCCAGAAGATCCCCTATACCATTGTGTCACGGTGCCAGCGCTTCGATTTCAAGAGGATATCGGAGTCGCAGATCGTCGAGCAGTTGCGCCGCATCCTTCTTTCCGAGCAGATCGAGTATGACGAAGCGGTGCTCAATTACGTGGTCCGCGAAGCGGACGGAAGCATGCGCGACGCCGAATCGATACTCGACCAGGTCATCGCCTACAGCGGCAAGCGCATCTCGGAAAAAGACGTGATCGACGTGATCGGAGTGATCCAGCGGGAAGTGGCCCTCGGCATCGTCAGGGCCGTCATCGAGAAGGACCCCAAGGGAGGGCTGGAGCTGATCGCCCGCAGCCTGGAAGAAGGGAATGACGTCTATCAGATATACAAGGGGCTCCTCTCATTCTTGAGGGACATGCTGATGATAAAGGTCTGGAAAGGCAAGCCCCCCTTCGTCTTCATGGACGACGCGGAATACGAAAAGGTGACGGGTCTTCTGAAGCAGGTCGAATATTACGAGATACAGAACATGGTGCACCGCATGCTGGAATCGGAAAACCTGGTCCGCGGCATCTTCCCGAAGATAGCCCTGGAGGTCCTTTTCATCAATCTCTATAACCTCTCGCAGCTCCGGGACGTGGAGCGGATGATAGGTGCGGCCTCCCAGAAAGAAGAATACGTGGAAAAGGCCGCCAAAACCGAAAGGTCCGACCCCGCTCCTTCTTTCTCCGTGAAAGACCGGGATATGGAGAAGCCCGCGTACGGCCGCGAGCGCCCCGAGCGCGCAGCTCCCCGGATGGATGCGCCGCCGTCTCTTGTCTCCTCGCGTGTGCCGCCCCCCGATTCCTCGTCGTACGTGCCGCCTCCCCAGGCCCCTTACAGAGACACTTTCCCGGATGACGAGGTCCCGGAAGAGCAGGCGCCGCCGGCCGTCCTCCCTTCGTCGTCGGACGATTTTGTGACCTATCTGAAGGAAAAGAGCAAGATGCTTTTCGGTATCCTCGCGTCCCTCGATATGAGGGTCGAGGAGGACAAGATGGTCGTCTCCCTGGAGAAGGATTCGGCCTTCGTAAGAAACGACGCCGTGACAGGTGAGCTCAGGAAACACGCATCGGCGTTTTTCGGCAGAGAGATGACCGTCAGGTTTGTCGACGGATCGGCAACAAGGACGGACACCCTCGATGATTATGTGAGGGAAGCGGAGTTGCTGTTTAAGGTATAGACAATGCCTTCTCCTTTGAGGGGGAAGGCTCCATGCGGCTTTGCCGCTGGAGGGGGCGCTGAGCCCCGGTAATTGCCGATTATGTGAGGGAAGCGGAGTTGCTGTTTAAGGTTTAAAGTCTAAAGGAGGCAATGATGGCGAAGGGTTTTGGACAGATTCTGAACCAGGCAAAAAAGATGCAGGAGCGTTTCCAGCAGTTGCAGGAAGAGATGGAGTCGAAGACGATAGAAGGACAGTCCGGCGGCGGCATGGTCACCTGTGTCGTCAACGGGAAGCAGGACCTGATATCCCTCAAGATCTCCGACGAGATATGGAAGGAGCAGGACAAGGAGATGCTGGAAGACCTCATCGTCGCGGCGGTAAACGAGGGCCTGAGCAAATCAAAGGACCTGTGGAAGGAAGAGCTGGCGAAGATAACCGGCGGCATGCAGCTTCCATTCGGGATGTAGATGCTTTATCCGGAACCCATAGAAAGACTGATAGAGCGCCTCTCGAAACTCCCCGGCATCGGAAAGAAGAGCGCGACGAGGCTCGCCTTCTTCCTCCTCAACGCGCGCCAGACCTATGTCACCGAGCTGAGCCGCAGCATCGCCGAGGTGAAGGAGAAAGTGAGGCTCTGCGGCACCTGTTTCAACATTACCGATATCGACCCCTGTCCCATATGCCGGGACGAAAGGCGCAGCCGCGACACGCTGTGCGTCGTGGAAGAGCCCTCCCACCTGATGGTGATCGAATCGGCGTTTCCCGGCGTCTATCGTTATCATATACTCCACGGGGTGATAAACCCCATTGAGGGGATAGGGCCCGACGAGATCAGGATACCGGAGATGAGGGAGCGCATAGCCAGGGAAGGCATAAAGGAGCTTATTATCGCCACCAACCCCACCATAGAGGGCAATACCACCGCCCACTACATCGTCGAGATGGTCAGGGAGTTCCAGGTGTCGATTACCCGCATCGCCTCCGGGATACCGATCGGCGGCGACATCGTCTATATCGATCCCCTTACCATCAAGAGCGCCCTGGATAACAGGAGGAGCCTGAAAGAGGGCTCCTAGTCACACGCACGGCGGTCCGCCCGGGCGGCAGCATAGCGGAGGAGAAAGGCAACATCTCATGGAACTGGTGAAATACGGACTCGATATTATCGTCCACCTGGACAAGCACCTCGGCCTGGTCATCCAACAGTATGGCTTTTGGACCCATCTGCTGCTGTTCGTCATCCTCTTTTGCGAGACAGGTCTGGTCGTTACCCCGTTCCTTCCGGGTGATTCCCTGCTTTTTGCCGCGGGCGCCTTCGCGGCCCTCGGCTCCCTCGATATTACGTGGCTTGCCTTCTCCCTGCCCCTTGCCGCGATGATAGGAGACTCGTCAAACTATTGGATCGGCCGCGTTGCCGGACCAAAAGTATTTTCGAGCGGGGAATCCCGGCTGCTGAATAAGAAGCACCTGGAGAGGACGCACGAGTTTTACCTGAAGTACGGCGGAAAAACGGTGATCATCGCGCGGTTCATGCCCATCGTGCGGACCTTCGCGCCCTTCGTCGCCGGCGTCGGCGCGATGGGCTACAAGCGCTTTGTCCTGTTCAGCATCGGCGGCAGCATCGGCTGGGTGCTGATCTTCATACTGGGGGGCTATTTTTTCGGCAACATACCCGTCGTCAGGGCCAACTTCAGCCTGGTCATCCTCGCCATCATAGTGATCTCCCTGCTTCCCGGCATCATCGAATTCGTGCGGGGCCGCCGGCGTATGAGCGCGAGGCCATCCGGCTGCTGAGTCCGCACGGCCTGCCGCAGTGATTGGAGACCCCGTAAAAGGTCGCCATCCGATCGCAGTTCCCGTAGCAAAAACGATGACACGCCCGTTCCGTGAAAATACTACATAATTTTTGTTGCTTCTGCGACAGACCGGACAATCTATTTTCTGTAACATAGTCAATATGTAGGAGAATTTGTTGAGGTGGACCCGTTAATGCAACTCTTGCCAAGGAGCAGGCCTTGTTCTTGCCGGACAGGAAAAAAGAATCGGGGGGAATACGTGCCGATGCGATAACCTCTTGATATGTGGTATATTCTTAAGAACGATCCTGCCTCCAATGAAGATATCACCGACCTGGAGCTTGACAGATGAATCGAGATAAAGAGTTTAGGGCTTTGAAGACTTCCGAAACAGACGTTGAGATTCAGGAAGCCCCCACGTATGCCGAGGCAATGATCGACACGGTGCGCGAGCCCCTTCTGGTCCTGGATAAAGACCTGTTGGTGCTCTCCGCCAGCCGCAGCTTCTACGATACGTTCAGGGTAACGCCAGGCGAGACCGTGGGAAATCATATCTACGACCTTGGAAACGGACAGTGGAACATCCCCCGGCTCCGGAAACTGCTTCGGGCCATTCTTAAGAATACCAAACTCGATGACTATGCGGTCGATCACGTATTCCCGGCTATCGGGCATAAATTCATGGTGCTCAATGCCCGTCGGATTTACAAGGAAAATGTCGGCACAAAAATGATCCTCCTTGCCATTGAAGATGTCACCGCTTTGAAACAGAGAGATGAAGCGTTGAAAGCGTCTGAAACCCGTTACCGCCGCCTCTTCGAAACGGCCCAGGACGGCATCCTGATCCTCGACGCAGACACGGGACAGATAGACGACGTGAACCCCTTCCTCATAGATATGTTGGGTTATACCTACGAAGATTTCCAGGGCAAGAAACTCTGGGAGATAGGGGCGTTCAAAGACACCAAGGCAAACAAGACGGCGTTTACGAAGCTACAGCGCAAGGGGTACGTCCGCTACGAAGATTTACCGCTCACCACAAAAGACGGACGGGAGATTGACGTAGAATTTGTCAGCAATGTGTATCCCGTCAACCATCACGAGGTCATCCAGTGCAATATCCGGGACGTTACCGACAGAAAACTGGCCGAAGAAAGACTCCTGGAGGCATACGACGAACTGGAGGGACGCGTAATGGAGCGCACCGCTCAACTGTCTGAATCGAACAGGCTGCTCAGGCAGGAAATCGCCGCACGTAACATCATCGCAGAAGAATTGGAGAAGTCCCGGGAAGGGCTGCGCTGCCTCAGCACCCGCTCGCGCAAGGTCAGAGAGGAAGAAAGGACGTCTCTCTCGCGCGAGCTCCATGACGAGCTGGGGCAGGTCTTAACGGGCATAAAAATGGATGTCGCATGGATAGGGAGAAGAATACCGGAAGACGATACCGCGATCGTTGAAAAAGTAAATTCGTTACTCACGCTCATCGATGATGCCATCGTGTCCGTGCAGAGGATCTCGATGGCCTTGAGGCCACCCGCTCTGGACGATTTTGGCCTGTACGAAGCGATGAAGCTGGCGGCAGAAGATTTCGAAAAGAGGACGAGGGTTGCCTGCGAAATTATTGCGAAGCCGCAGGATATGCTCCTCAAGGGGGAAATTTCCACGGAGGTCTTTCGCATCTTTCAGGAAGCGCTTACGAACATCGCCCGCCATGCAGGCGCGCAGCGCGTCGTCGTATCCCTGCGGAACGCGGGAGGCAGATTCATTATGGAAGTCAAGGATGACGGGAGGGGCATTACAAAAGAACAGATCTCTGATCTGAAGTCTATCGGATTAGCAGGCATGCGCGAACGGGCATTTGTTATGGGAGGATCTCTGACCGTTGCCGGCGCGCGGGGAAAAGGGACGATCATCACCCTCAGCGTTCCGCTCGGTGAAGGGAAAGAAGAGCCCGGCATAATAAAGCGTCGCCGGAAGAAACAGCCGAAGGAGGCATGATGCTTCGTATCGTTATTGCCGATGACCACCCGATCGTGCTCGAAGGTCTGAAAGAGATTCTTTCGGATAGCTTCGACGATGTGATAATCGATGGAACCGTCACGGGCTATGATCTCATAAGCCACGTTCAGAAAAATCCGTACGATTTGGTTATTCTCGATATCTCCCTCCCTGACATAAATGGTCTGGAAGTCCTTAAAGAGGTGAAAAAGATAAAGCCTAAGCTCGCCGTCCTTATCGTAAGCATGTACCCCGAGGAACAATACGCATCCCGTGCCCTGAAGGCCGGCGCACAGGGTTACCTCACAAAAAGAAGTGCATCGAGTGAACTGGTCCTGGCGGTACGTAAAATTTTGTCCGGCAAGAGGTATGTCAGCCCTGCATTTGCCGAAAAGATGCTGTTTGATTTCGAGTCTGATGCCGAAAGGCCTCTCCACGAACGGCTCTCCGACCGGGAGCTCCAGGTGTTCCGTATGATCGGCGGAGGAAAGGCGCTGAATCAAATCGCGGAAGAGATCCATTTGAGTGTAAACACCGTGAGAACGTACCGTACTCGCATTCTGGAAAAGATCGGCGTGAAAGGCACCAGCGAATTGATTCATTATGCCATCACGCACAGCCTGACAGAATAACAATTCCCGTAGCAAAAACGATGACACGCCCGTGCGCGTGATAACCGCAAAATAATTGTTGGTTAGGCGACAGACCAGGATCAACGCTTGTCGTATAGTACTGTAGATGCCTTACATGGTGCACATAATGAAGGTTTATTGTCATCGAGCGATTGCCTGCTATCACCTTGCGGGCTTGTTCATAGTGATCCTGACAGCCACGAATAACAGGTGCCTGAAACTTCTTTTTGCGGAAATGAGAAGACAGATATCGTGACCCAGGCAGCCACTTTTCGTCAGGAATCGATGAAGTAAGCTCGATTGTTTCACCGTTCTTCATGAAACACCGTCATCAAATACTGTTGCAACCAAGGAGGCACTACATGACGTACCTTCACTCAGAGGACTCAATCCCCGAACCGGAATCCGAGACTTCGGATGTCCGCGATCCTTTCAAGGCGTACCTTCATGAGGCATCGAAATATCCCCTCATGACAAAGGAAGAAGAACGGGAAATGGCACAACGGGTGCGAGCGAAAGGGGACAGGGACGCGGCAGAGAGAATGGTCCTCGCGAACCTCAGGCTCGTAGCCAAGATAGCCGTCGCTTACCGTAGCCACCTCAACATCCTCGACCTCATACAGGAAGGGAATATGGGACTGATGCGTGCGGTCTGGAAATACGATCCTGAAAGGGGAACGAGGTTCTCGACGTACGCATCGTTCTGGATACGCGCCTACATGCTGAAATACCTGATGAACTCGTGGAGCATGGTGAAGGTCTGCACCAAGGACAGCCAGAGGAAGCTCTTCTACGGCCTGAACCGGGAAAAGGAGAAGCTGGAGAGAGCGGGTATCGTCCCTTCCACAGAGGTCCTTGCCGTCAACCTTAAGGTCAGCCGCGCAGAGATAGAAAATATGGAGCAGCGCCTGTACCGTGGAGACCTTTCCCTGGAATCGCCCCAATATGAAAACGGGGACACACTCATGGATACGATAGGAAGCGGTGAGGACATAGAGGAGACATTGATCGAAAAAGACCATATGGAAATACTGCACAAAAGACTCGATGAATTCAAGAAGCAGCTCAATGGGAGAGAGTGCTTTATCTTCGATAACCGCATCATGGCGGAGGATCCGCTGACGCTGGAGAAAATCGGTGATTGCTTTAACATTTCAAGAGAACGGGTCCGGCAAATACTGGCGACAATATCGAGGAACCTGGCACGGAACCTTGAATCGAGTGAGCTTCGGCCGTCCATGTAAGGGGCGGCTTTTGCGTGATCACCGTGGCGTCAAAGTCATAAACCATCGACGCCACATCATCTGAAGCCATAAGGAGGTAAACCATGGCTGAGCACAACGCAGTGGTAGGCATCTTCGACTCTCACATCAAAGCGGAAACGAGCATCAGGGAACTCCAGCGGTCGGGGTTCGAC
>PLSJ01000049.1 GCA_003165115.1 Syntrophaceae bacterium
TTTGAAGTGAGAAGGAACCATATTTCAGTTTCTTTAAGGATAAGAATTGAAATGAGTGTCAGATACATTTTCAATACTTCCGGGGATTACGTTGCATTCGTAAGCGATGGTAATCTTTTTGATCCGAAATCAGAATGGATAGGATTTATTAGAAATGGGAATGAGGTTTATGCAACTGATGGGGATTTTTTGGGTTATATTCTGAGTGATGATAGGATCGTTAGGAATAAGTCTGAACTAAAGAGAATGAAGCTATTACGCCCATTACGACCTTTGAAGCTATTACGCCCTTTACGACCCCTGCGTCGACTCCGTATGCCTAGACTCCCATATCCCTATGAAGATGTTTTTGAAGAATAGGAATACTGACAAGTCAAAGCTAACGAGCAAAGGGGTCCATGAAAGGGGTCAGCCATTCACATGGGACAACGGTCTAACAAGGCAGAATTACAGTTTATTTCGCAGGCAGCAACGTTCTTTGTCCCATGTCAATGGCTGACCCCATGGTTTCACTCGGAACTCCCGACGAACAGCTCTAAGGGCCTGCGCCTCTGAGTAATTGTTGCTGTTCCTTTCGATCGTAGTATGGCTTGAACAGCTTAAAGTAGGAGTAGTACTTAACACCCTCAAAGCTGATAGTCTCGATTTCTTTGGTGGTTTTCTCTAATATTTTGCTGATGATGGGATTCGAATAGCTTTCCGTATAGATTATTCTAGATAGCCCAACCTGGCTTATCTTCTTTAGACACAAAGGGCACGGAAATGCTGTGGTGAATATAGTTCCACCTGCTGGCATAGCGGAATTGTATCTCGCGAGTTGAAGAATCGCATTTTCTTCAGCATGCAAGGCCAAGCAATGGACTAGCCCTTTACTCTTTCCCCCGTCTCCTCTGAAGCAATCTTTGAAGCAGACATAGTCCTTTTCACTCACAGAGGGTATATAAAAGAAAGGCTTTCTAAACTCTAGCTTGTTTCTTCTTGCTACATTGAGGATTTCCCGCTTTTCCAGTTCAGCCTTCAGTTCGTGTTTCACACCCTTTGCGTGGTCTAGTTCCCCAGGGTTCTTCGTCAACTCCTCGAGCCTTTCATAAAGGTACTCTATTTTTGAATAGCTATCATCATGGCGATACGCATCGTTGATCTCTTTCGAGAAGTCGAACGCCAAGTGCCGTGCGAGGCTTGTACAACCGCTGCCCAAATAGCCGGTTAGCCCGATAATTACACTCCTGTTGTCTCGGATAAAGCTCATACCAGCTCACCCTTTGTTATATTTTGCCACACCTTCTGGTTGCTTGCAAGAAGAAACGAGAAACCCTCGGCGTCAGGATAGGCTTAACATGCTGTACCGAGAACCATCCCAGTGCTGATCTGTTAGGGGTCAGTCTCGTATGGGCCTGACGTCTCGTTATCTGCTATACTAATCGTGCCATTTCAATTTCGGAAGGGAAATAGTGTGAATGGCCAAGCAGACACATCACACCTTAAGACGGTAATCTTCAACTTTCGAGGCAGTGGTCGTAGACACCCTTTGCAGGCGAAGTACCGAGTAACCTACCCACGCTGCCGGAGGAAATTTCGATGATAGGCCACCGCTCCCCAAAGTAAGGTAGCTCTTGAAGATGGCGGCCTCGAACATTATAATACTATAAAATAGGCGGAGGTGCGCTCATGGCGGTAACCAGATGGGACCCATTCAGGGAGTTGTTGACCCTGCAGGAAAGGCTTGACAAGATGTATCGGGACATGGAGAAGACGAGGAAAGACGAGTTCGTGTCAAGCGAATGGACCCCGCCCGTCGACATCTTCGAATCGGGAAATACCTTCGTCCTCAAGCTCGAAGTCCCGGAAGTGGAAAAAGAGAGCATCGATATAAAGATACACGAGAACGAGCTTACGATCAGGGGCGAAAGAAAGCTGGAGGCGGGTATCGACCCCGACAGCTACTACAGGATGGAAAGGGGTTACGGCGTGTTCGCCAGGTCTTTCACCCTGAACAAATCGATAGACGCCTCGACCATCAAGGCCGTCCTCAAGGACGGGATCCTGCGGATCGAGCTTCCCAAAAAAGAAGAGGTAAAACCGAAGCAGATCAAGATCGAGGCTTAAGAAAAACTTCCGCCCCAGCCCCGCCGATGCGTTGCGGCCGGCTTATTTTATGCGTTTTCGCGCCCGCTCAAGGTCCGCTTCCGTATCGATACCCGTCCCTTCATACTCCGTGACGATCGCCTTGATCCTGTAGCCTGCTTCCAGGGCGCGGAGCTGCTCCAGCGATTCCGCCTCCTCCAGGCGTCCCTTGGGCAGGGAGACGAAGGTTTCGAGGAAGGGGCGGGAGAAACCGTAGATGCCGATGTGCTTGTACAGGGGGATAGGAGCGTCGCTCTTTTGCAGGAAAGGCAGGGGCGCCCTGGAGAAGTAGAGGGCGAAACCGTTCCTGTCGCGCACGCATTTGACCACGTGGGGACTCTTGTAGTCCTGGGGATCGTCGATGACCGAGCAGAGCGTGGCCATGTCCAGCCCTTCCTGCTCCACCGCGCGGATAAGCGTGTCGATCATGTCGCCCCTGATCTCGGGCTCGTCGCCCTGAAGGTTGACGATCACGTCCGCGTCGATCGTCTTTATTGCCTCATGGACGCGGTCGGTGCCGCTCCGGCACTCGCTCCCCGTCATGACCGCATGGGCGCCGAAGGCGGCGCACCGCTTTTGTATGCGCTCGTCGTCCGTGGCGATCAGGACCCGGTCTGCCAGCGTCGATTCGCACGCCCGCTCGTACACCCTCTGGATGATCGGTTTGCCCGCGATATCGAGCAGCAGCTTGCCCGGAAGCCGGGTCGAGCCGTAGCGGGCGGGTATGACGATGACCCTTTTCATGGCCGCGATCCGTTCAGATACCGTTTGAGGAACCGCCCCGTGTGGCTTTCATGGTTCAGGATCACTTCCTCGGGCGAGCCTTTTGCAATGATTTGTCCGCCCCTGTCTCCCCCTTCCGGCCCCAGGTCGATAAGGTAGTCCGCGCACTTGATCACGTCCATGTTGTGTTCTATCACCACGACCGTGTTCCCTCTCTCGATAAGCTCGTTGAGGACGAAGAGAAGCTTGTCGATATCGACGAAATGGAGACCCGTCGTCGGCTCGTCGAGGATGTAGAGCGTCTGTCCCGTGTCTTTCTTCGACAGCTCCCGCGAGAGCTTGATCCTCTGCGCCTCGCCGCCCGACAGCGTCGTGGCCGGCTGGCCCAGCCTGATGTACCCGAGGCCCACGTCGTTGAGCACCTTCAGCCTGTTCTTGACGTGCGGTATGGAATCGAAGAACGCCATGGCCTGGGTGACGGTCATTTCGAGCACCTGGGCAATGTTTTTCCCCTTGTACTCGATCTCCAGCGTGTCCCTGTTGTACCTTCTCCCCTTGCACATGTCGCAGACGATGTAGACGTCGGGGAGGAACTGCATCTCTATCTTGACGAAGCCCTCACCCGCGCAGGTCTCGCAGCGCCCGCCCTTTACGTTGAAGCTGAACCTGCCCTCTTTGTACCCCCGCATCCTCGACTCGGGGATCTTGGTGAAAAGCTCCCTGATGAAGGTGAAGATGCCTGTATAGGTGGCAGGGTTCGAGCGGGGGGTCCTGCCGATGGGAGACTGGTCTATGTCGATGACCCGGTCTATGGCCTCGAAGCCGGTGATGCTCGACGCCACCCCGGCCCGTTCCCTGGAGCGGTAGAGCTTTTGCTTCAACAGCGGGAAAAGGGTATCGATGACAAGGGAGCTTTTGCCCGAGCCGGAAACCCCTGTAATGCAGGTGAAGACGCCCAGCGGTATGTCGACGTCGACGTTCCGCAGGTTGTGGGACCTGACACCCTTGAGGCTGATGACGCCCCTCGGTTTTCTGCGCGCCTCGGGCTGCTCTATCCTCAGCCTGTCGGAGACGTAGAGGCCGGTGATCGATGCGGGGTCCTTTTTCAGCTCCTCCGGCGTTCCCGCAAAGGTGAGGTTTCCCCCGTTCTCGCCTGCCCCCGGTCCCAGGTCGATCACGTAATCGGCGCGAAGGATCGTGTCGTAATCGTGCTCGACGACCACGACCGTGTTGCCCAGGTCGCGCAACTTTTGCAGGGTGCCCAGGAGGCGCTCGTTGTCGCGCTGATGGAGGCCGATGCTCGGCTCGTCGAGNNCGTCGAGCACGTAGAGCACGCCGGTTAACCCGGAGCCGATCTGCGTCGCCAGTCTTATCCGCTGGGATTCTCCCGACGACAGGGTGGCCGAGGACCGTTCGAGGGAGATGTAGTCGAGGCCGACATCGATGAGGAACTTCAGCCGTGAGACGATCTCCTTAAGGATCGCCCTGGCGATCTCCCGCTCCTTTTCAGGCAGATCGACTTCCTTGAAGAACCGGTAGCCCTCGGCGATGGTCATTTCCGTGACCTGGTAGATGTCGAGACCCCCGAAACGCACCCAGAGCATCTCTTTCTTCAATCGTGCGCCTTTGCAGGTGGGGCAGGGGATCAGGTTTATGTAGCGCTCGAACTTTTCTTTCTCCCAGGGGGACGCGTGCTTCCACTCCTTCTCCAGCTCTTTTATCACGCCTTCGAAGGGTTTCTTCACCGGTTGACAGCGGCCATGGTCCACGAAGAACTCGATCTGCTCCCCGTTCGAGCCGCGGAACAAGGCATCCTGCACGTCCGGCGGCAGGTCCTTGAAGGGCGCCCGTATGTCTATCTTGTAATGTTTGATCAAAGATTCGAGAAAGGGCATGAAGACGAGGGGGTTCTTGTCGCTCCAGGGCATGATGGCGCCTTCCCGTAAAGAGAGCTCCTTGTTGGGGACGATCAGGTCCGGGTCGAAGTTCTCCTTGACGCCGAGACCGGAGCACGTGGGGCACGCGCCGTACGGGTTATTGAAGGAAAACATGGCGGGGGTGATCTCCGGGTAGCTGATGCCGCAGTCCGGGCAGGCAAACTTCTCGCTGAAGACGAGCGTATCCTTGCCCGTCTCCACCTTCACGATGCCCCCGGCCTTATTGAGCGCCAGCTCGACCGCTTCGAAAAGACGCCTCTCTATGCCCTCCCTGATGGTGAGCCTGTCGACGACCACGTCTATCGCGTGCTTCTTGTTCTTGTCGAGCACGATGTGCTCGCTCAGATCGACCACCTTGCCGTTGAGCTTGATCTTCGTGAACCCCTGTTTTCTCAGGTCGTCGATCTCCTTGCGGTACTCGCCTTTTCTCCCTCTCACGATGGGGGCAAGCACGGTGAGCTGCGTGCCCGCACCGAGGGCGAGTATGCTGTCGACGATCTGTGGCGTGTGCTGGCTCTTGATCTCCTTGCCGCAGCCGTAGCAATAGACATGGCCCAGCCGCGCGAAGAGCAGCCTCAGATAATCGTAAATCTCGGTGACGGTGCCGACCGTGGACCGGGGGTTCTTGCTGATGCTTTTCTGCTCGATGCTGATGGCGGGCGAAAGCCCCTCGATATAATCGACGTCCGGTTTTTCCTGGAGCTCGAGGAATTGACGCGCGTACGAAGAGAGAGACTCGACATACCTCCGCTGGCCTTCGGCGTATATCGTGTCGAAGGCGAGAGACGACTTGCCCGAGCCGGAAGGCCCGGTGATAACGGTCATTTTGTTCCTGGGGAGCGTGACGTCGATATTCTTGAGGTTGTGCTCCCTGGCGCCCTTTACGGTTATGTGATCCATGGTTTTTACCTGATTATTGCGCGCTGAACAGGTCTACAGGCCCCTTCTCCAACAGGCTATTCCGGTTGGCGGGGCAGCTTTCAGCCCTGCGCTTATTTGTATCCTGGGAATTTCACAGGTGTATATTCTACCAGAGATGGCCCCCTATTTCAATGCGCCGGACGGGCCCACATCCACCGCCTCTTCTTG
>PLSJ01000303.1 GCA_003165115.1 Syntrophaceae bacterium
TAGTTTCCAAATGCGTTTGCCCTGTTCATTCATGCCGCTTGAATATGTTGCTCACACGGTTTACAATCATCTCTCGCGCCATTAAAGTGTACACCAGCGGAGGTCGACATCATGAGATACACGAGAACGGCGGTCATGGTAATGCTCTTTCTTGCCTTTGCGACCCTGCCGGTCCCTTTGCCCGCGCTGTCGCTCGATCTTTCATCGGCCGCCCGATCGGAGATTGCCCACCTCCTCGCGTATATGGAGAAGCCGGGCTGCCAATTCTACAGGAACGGCACCTGGTACGGGGACACGAAGGTGGCCCGGGAGCACGTGGAGCGCAAGTACCATCATTTTGCCGCGAAAGGGCGGGTGGCCTCGGCCGAGGATTTCATCACATGGGCGGCCACGAAGAGTGAGCTGAGCGGCAAGCCGTACATGGTCAAAAGCGGTGACGACGCGCCGGTCCCTCTATCGCAATGGCTCACCGGGGAGCTTGGACGCTACCGTAAAGGGGCGGTCCCGCCCCGCAACGAGTAAACGCCCCTGGCCGCTCCGCGGCGGCGGCGCCGGTCTTGTTTTTGGCGGGCGGTTGAGCTATCCTATACGGTCTGAGGCGCCCCAGGAACAAGGAGATGGAGTACATGTACCTCTCGATTATTGGCAGCCCCGCATGTGGCAAGACGACGCTTTTCACGGCCATGAGCGGGATCGCGGCCGATGGCGGTCAGAACAAGTCGAACGTGGCCGTCGTAGACGTGCCGGACGAGCGCGTGGACAGGCTGACTGCCATCTTCCATCCGAAGAAGACCGTGTACGGCCGCATCGAGGTCGCCGATACGGATTCGATCCGCGAGGGTGACATGAAGAGCGAGGCCATACCGGCGAAGCAGCTCCAGCAGATGCGGCTCAGCGACGCCTTTCTGGTGGTGCTCAAGAATTTTGACGAAGGCGTTCCCTCCAAGCCGGCCGCCGATTTTCACAGCCTGCTCGCCGAATTCATCATCGACGACATGGTGCAGATCGAAAACCGCCTCGACCGGATCAAGAAGCAATCCGGCAAGAAGGACGGGACCGTGCTGGAACAGGAAAAGGCCATGCTGTCGCTTTGCCTGGCGCACCTCGACAAGGGGTTGCCTCTCAGCACGCTGGACCTTCCCGCATCTGACGCAAAGGCGCTCAGGGGCTTTCAGTTCCTCTCCCAGAAGCCTCTCATGGCGGTGGTCAACTGTTCGGAGGATATGATGAGCCGGCAGGAAGCCATCACCGCCGACATCGGTGCGGCCTTGTCGAATGCGGCGCCCATGATCGCCGCATGTGCGCGGTTGGAGGCGGAATTCGTCATGATGGCGCCGGAGGACCGTGTCGCCTTCATGGAGGAATACGGGCTTGGTGAATCGCTCAGGGGGCGTCTGATACGCCTTGCGTACCAGACGCTCGGGCTCATCTCGTTTCTCACGGTCGGGGAAGACGAGTGCCGGGCCTGGCCTATCCGCAGGGGCATGACCGCCCAGGAGGCGGCAGGCACGATCCACACGGACCTGGCAGAGAAATTTATCCGCGCGGAAACGGTGGCCTATGAAGACTTTATCCGTTATGGCGACTTCGCTGCTTGCAAGAAGGCGGCCGTCTGGCGGCTCGAAGGAAAGCAGTATATCGTTCAGGACGGGGATATAATCTCAATAAGGGCGGGAAACTAAAGAACGAGTCTCCCGCTCCAAACCACTAGAAAGGCAAAGGCCCCGCGGGATTCCCGCGGGGCCTTTGCCTTATCAATTATCGAGGCTCAGCGCCCCCTCCACCGGCAAAGCCGGCGGAGCCTTCCCCCTCATAAAAGCTCAGCAGTCTTTCATCGGCGCATCTCAAAAATAACGGGAAAGACGGAAAGGCGCGACAAATTAGTTGACTTTTCGGCAAATAAACGATAATTGAAGAGCAACAAATAGTGTCGAGAGTGTGATAAGAGAAACGCTAAAGCATGGCAATACAACGGAAATGGCCTTTCGTGAAGGGGGACGAAGCATGAAGACGAATATCCTGGTTACGTGTCTCGCGGCGCTCTTTTTCTCCTGCGGTTTCATGGCCGGAACCGTAGCGGCCCAGGAAAAGCCTTACCCGACGAGGCAGATCACGTACATGGTGTGCTTCGACCCGGGTGGACAGTCAGACAGGGAAGCTCGCCGCCACCAGCCCTACCTCGACAAGATACTGAAGCAGAAAGTGATCATCGACTACAAGGTGGGCGGGGGAGGGGCCCTCGGGTGGAGGGAACTTGCGCGGTCGAAACCTGACGGCTACACCGTTGCCGGCTTCAATGTGCCCCACATCATCCTCCAGCCGCTCCAGCAGGAGGTGGGCTACAAGACGGAGCAGATCATCCCCGTCGTGCTCTTTCAGAGGACGCCGCTGGCCCTCACGGTGCTCGCGACGAGCGGCTTCAAGACCTACCAGGAGTTCATCGACCACGCGCGAAAGAACCCCGGCAAGCTGACCATAGGCGGCTCGGGCACTTTTTCCGGTTACCACATGGCGACCCTGAGACTTGAAAAGCTCTCCGGGGCCAAATTCACCTATGTGCCGTTCACCGGCACGGCACCCCAGGTGACCGCTTTTCTCGGCGGCCACATTGACGCCATCATGGGCACGTCCGACGACCTCACCCGCTACAAGGACAAGGTACGGGTCCTTGCCTGGGCCACGGAGAAGCGTTTCCCCGGGTTTTCCGATTCCCCCACGTTCAGGGAGCTGAAGGTGGACCTCGTCGAGGCGGTGGACCGGGGTGTGGCGGTGCCGCCCAAAACGCCTCTCTACATCATAAAGAAGCTCGAAGCGGCCTTCATCGAGATCGCAACGAAGCCGGAAGTCATGGCGGAGATGAAAAGCCAGGGCTTCATGCCGATCGCCATGGGCCACGAGGAAAGCACGGCGTACATCACGAAGATGACCGGGATATATAAGGAGCTGACCGTGGGCCTGAAGAAATAGGGCAGGGTGCGGCACAGATAAGGAGAGGGCTTTGACACAGAGGTCCGCCGATATATGGAGCGGTCTTTTTCTTTCCGCCGTGGGTATCGTCGTCCTTGTCGCCGCGACGGGCATCACGGGGGGAATGGAGGAGCGGCTGCCGCCGAGGACGCTCCCCTACGCGATGGGCTTCACCGTCCTCGCCGCGGGGGTCCTCCTCGCCCTCAAGTCCGTGCGCTCCCGGACGGAAGGCGCGACCATCGCCTGGCCCGATAAGAGCGGCACGAAGAGNNTTGTCTACGTACTGCTCATAGAGCCCCTGGGCATGCCCATCGCGACGGCGCTCTTCATCGCCTTCTCGGTCTTTTACCTGTGGGAGGGGTCCACCGGCCGCCGGATTATCTACGCGGTCCTGACCGGTCTCATCTCGGGGATCGTGGTCTTCTACCTTTTCATCTACTTACTCGGGCTTTCTTTTCCCGCAGGGCCGCTGCAAAGTTAGGAGGCGCCATGCTCTTTTCCTGGGATTACCTGCTCCAGGGGTTCGCCACCGCCTGCACCCTTCAGAACCTCATGTGGGCGACCATAGGCTGCCTCGTCGGCACGCTCATCGGCGTGCTGCCCGGCATAGGCCCGTCTTCCGGCATCGCCATCCTCCTCCCCCTCACCACTGTCCTGCCCCCCACGTCCGCGATCATCATGATGGCGGCCATTTACTACGGGGCCATGTACGGCGGCTCCACCACGGCCATAGTCGTCAACATCCCCGGCGAGGCTTCTTCCGTCCCCACCGCCCTCGACGGTTACGCGATGGCGCGACAGGGCAGGGCGGGACCGGCGCTCGCGATCTCCGCCATCTCTTCCTTCGTCGCGGGCACCCTCTCCCTGGTCGGGCTCACCTTCTTCGCGCCCGTGCTGGCGAACTTCGCCCTCGCCTTCGGCCCCCCGGAATATTTTGCCCTCATGTTCATGGGCCTCAGCCTCGTTATCAGCCTCTCGGGCCGGGCACTCCTCAAGGGCATCATCTCCATGGCCCTGGGGCTCACCGCTTCGCTCATCGGGCAGAACCCTCTCACGGGCGCCTCCCGCCTCACCTTCGGCTCGATCGAGATGATGGCGGGGATCAACTTCATCAGCGTCATCATCGGCCTCTTTGCCATCAGCGAGATCCTCATCAACGTCGAGCACTCGGTGAAGCTCATGTACGACACGAAGGTGAGGGACTGGATGCCGAAGTGGGCGGATGTGCGACAGTGCATAGGGGCCATGCTCCGCTCCACGGGGATCGGTTTTTTCCTCGGCCTCCTGCCGGGGTGCGCCCCGGCCGTCACGACTTTCGTCGCCTACGACGTGGAAAGGCGCGTGTCGAAACATCCGGAGAGGTTCGGCAAAGGCGCCATCGAGGGAGTGGCGGCCCCCGAGGGGGCGAACAACGCGACCACGAGCGGCGGCTTCGTGCCGCTGTTCGCCTTCGGCCTCCCCACGGGGCCTGCCCTGGCGGTCCTCCTCGGCGGTCTCATGATGTACGGGCTCCAGCCGGGTCCCATGCTCTTCAAGCAGAACCCCCAGTTCGTTTGGGCCGTCATCGCGAGCATGTACATCGGCAACGTGATACTCCTCGTCCTCAACCTGCCCCTCGTGGGGATGTGGGCGCGCATCGCCCTGATCCCCTTCCCGATACTCGGCCCGCTCATCATCCTCTTCTCCGTGATCGGGGCCTTCAGCATCAGGTTTATGCTCTTCGACGTGTGGGTCGCCCTCATATTCGGGGGCATCGGGTATCTCATGCGGAAGCTGGGCTTCCCCATCGCGCCCATGGTGCTCGCGACGGTGCTTGCCCAGATGCTCGAGACGTCCCTGCAGCAGTCCCTCCTCATCTCCCAGGGATCCCCCCTTATCTTCTTCACCCGCCCCATCGCGGCGGTCTTCATGGTCCTCGCCTTGGCCTCGATCTTCAGGGGCGTCTGGGTGCAGGTAAGGAACCGGGGGCCCGAGGTGCCGCTGGAAGACGAGGAGTGAGTGCGCGTCTGCTGCCCCGGAGCATCCTCCCATGAAGCAACGTTGCGTGGTATAATTGGCAATTGTCGAATGGGAAAGTTGCGGCACAAAGAAAAAAGCGCAAGGTGAAGGACTGATGGCAAAAAAGGAGTTTCATGTCCTGGGGCGAAGCCTCCCGAAGAAGGAAGCCGGGGAAAAGGCCACGGGGAGCCTCAAGTATTCCGGCGACCTCGTTTTTCCGGGTATGCTTCACGCAAAGATCCTGAGAAGCCCGATCGCGCACGGGTACGTGAAACATATCGATATGACGCGGGCCTCGAAGGTTGCCGGTGTCCGGGCGATCATCACCCATTCCGACGTCCCGGATACGCCGGCCATGCATCAGTTCCTTCATAAGCCGTCCTACCTCTACTATGACAGCCACCTGCTTGAGAATAAGGTCAGGCACCAGGGCGACAGGGTGGCCGCGGTCGCCGCTGACTCGGTCGAGGCGGCGGAAGAGGCGTGCAGCCTCATCACGGTGGAATATGAGCCCCTGGACGCGGTCTTCGATGCGGAAAGCGCCCTCGCCGCCGCCGCTCCCGCCATCCACACCGTCACACGGCGGGGGGAAGTTGCCGTCGAGATCGGGAACAATATCGTGGGAGTGAGGGAATTCAACATCGGCGATATAAGAGAGGGGTTCCGCGAGGCCGATGTGGTCCTGGAGCACGTCTACCGGACGTCCAGGCCCAACAACGCGCCCCTGGAGACGACGGCGGTGGTCTGTGTGCCGGGGCCGGGCGGCAGCGTAGAGGTCTACGGGACGACGCAGGGCATCCATGCGATGCGCATGAACATCGCAAGCTCCTTACGACTGCCCCTCAGCAAGATAAACTGCCATCGCCTCCACCTCGGCGGCGCCTTCGGCGCCCACATCCATACCGGATGGATCGAGCCCATATGCGCATTCCTCGCGCTCATGACCGGGCGGCCCGTGCGGGGGGAGAAGAGCAGGGAAGAAATGTTCCTTTCCTGCGGCCGTCACCCCATGGTGCTGAACCTGAAGACGGGCGCAAAAAGAGACGGAACGATCGTCGCCCAGGAGCTCGACGTCATCGACGATACGGGCGCTTACGCGGTCAGCGGCGAGTCGAAGATGGTCCTTGCCGGGGGCTGGTTCCTCTCCATGTATCGATGCCCGCACATGCGGTTCACAGGGAGGACCGTCTACACCAATACCCCTCCCCTTACCGCCATGAGAGGCGCGGGAAACCCCCAGGTCAATTTCGCGGTCGAGTCGCAGATGGATATGATGGCCGAAGCCCTGGGCATAGACCCTGTCGACCTCCGGCTCAGGAACCACATCCGCCGGGGCGACCTCTTCTACGGCCAGGGCCCGGACGTCGTCTGCCGGGTGGAGAGCTGCGGGACCGAGGAACTCCTGCGTAAAGGCGCGGAGCGGATCGGCTGGGACCGAAGGGGGGACCACGCCACCGACCGGCCGTGGGTAAAAAGGGGTATCGGCATGGCCAGGGGATTTCATACGTCGGGGGCCGGCTCGCCCGAGCCGTCGAAATTCATTCTCGATTACAGCGGGGCGATCGTCAAGATGAACGAGGACGGCACCGCAGTCCTCATCAACGCCGTCGCCGACACAGGGTGCGGCTCCCTCAGCGCCCATGCCGCGATCGTGGCGGAAGAGATAGGCCTGAAGTACGAGGACGTCATCATCACCATGGGCGATACCGACGTGACCCCCTTCGATGTCCCGACGCATGCGAGCAGGGGCACCTACGGCGCCGGAAGGGCGGTCAGGCAGGCCGCGGGCAAGGTGAAGGAAACTCTTTTGCGCTGGGCCTCGGAGATGCTGGAGACGCCCGCGGCGGACCTCGCTTCCGCACAGGGACGGATATTCGTCGCCGACGCCCCCGAGACGGGGCTGACTATAAGGGAGGTCGTCCAGACCGCGCAGAACAGGGGATGGGGCACCGCGATAGGAGAGGCATCGGTGCGGCCCGACGCGTGTCCGCCTCACTTCACCGCCACTTTCGTCGAAGTGGAGGTGGATACGCGCACCGGCGTCGTGCGCGTGATCCGTGCGGTGCAGGGCGCCGATGCGGGGACGACGGTCGACGTAAACAACGTGAAGGGGCAGGTCGCGGGCGGCCTCCACATGGGTCTCGGCTTTGCGCTCATGGAAGATACCCGCTTCGACGAGCAGGGCAGGGTGGTCAACCCGACCTTCCGCGATTACAAGCTGCTCCTCGCCGAGGATATGCCGGACGTGGAGACGGTCCTCGCGGGCACGTACGAGCCCACGGGTCCCTTCGGGGCCAAGGGGATAGGGGAGGGTGCGACGAATCCCGTGGCCGCGGCGGTGACGAACGCCATCTACAACGCCGTCGGCGTCCGCGTCACCGACCTTCCCGCCACCATGGAGAAGGTCTTCAAGGCCCTCAGAGAAAAAGAAGCGTCACATGGATGATGCTACGGCGCCTCCGGCTCGCCGCTTAGCTCGACTCCCCCCGGACGGGTCTGCAACAGCAGGAGGAACGCGAAGAGCACGGCCCCCGCGAGGAGGAGCCAGAAAGAGGGTGCCACGAGAAGGATCGCCGCGGCCCCCGCAAGGAGCCGCTCGAAAATACTCAAAGCCCTGTTGAAGTATCCCTCACAGGCCACTGCCAGTGACCATATCCCCACCAGCGCCGCAACGACGGTGACAAGCAGCTCGAACCACGGACCCACCAGGAGGAGCCGGTAATTATAGGCGAACATGACCGGTATGATAAAGGCCACGAGGGCCATCCTGGTGGAGAGCCAGCCGACCCGCCAGCCGTCCGCCTCCGCTATGGATGCGGCGGTGTACGCGGCGCTCGCGTCGGGAGGCGTGATGAGGGCGAGGCAGGAATAATAAAAGGCGTAGAGATGGGCCGCGAAGGGCGCCAGGCCGAGGGAGACGAGGGCCGGGATCACTGTCGATGCCTGGAGGATATAGGCCGGTGTGGTGGGCATGCCGAGGCCCAGAAGAAACGAGATCACGAGGCCCAGCATCAGGCCGATAAACAGGCTCCCTCCCACGATGGCGCCGAAGGCGCTGCTTATGCGCTGGCCGAAGCCGGTGATGTCCACCGAGCCGACGATGAGGCCGGCCGCCGCCGTGGAGGCCATGACGATGAGTATGTTCTTCGCGCCGCCTTCGAAGGCGGACAGGAGGCCGGTGAGGCTCAGCCTTGTCTTCTTCCGGAGCTGGCTTATGGCGATGGCCGAGAGTATGCCGTATCCTCCCGCGAACCTGGGTGAGTAGCCGGAGATCAAAAGGGCCAGGAGCACCGCGACGGGCACGATCATGTGACCGTACGTCTTCAGGGTCTGGCCTATCGTGGTGGCCGAGTCCACCCCTTTCAGCTTGAGCTTCTTCGCCTCTATGTGGACCGTCGCAAACAGGCTGAAATAATAGAGGATAGCCGGAAAAAGCGCATATCGGAGGATGGTCGCGTAAGGGATGCCGCTGAAGGCGGACATCACGAATGCGCACGCGCCCATGACAGGCGGCGTCATCTGGCCGCCGCAGGAGGCCGCCGCTTCGACGGAGGCGGCGAACTCGGCAGGGTAGCCCGCCTTCTTCATCATGGGTATCGTGATGCTTCCGACGGTAGCCACGTTTGCCGACGTGCTCCCCGTGATCGACCCGAAAAAGGAGCTTCCGATGATGGCCACCTTCGCGGGTCCGCCCGTCATACGGCCCGTGAGGGACGTGGCGACATCGCTTATGAGCTGCGAGCCCCCGGTCCGCATGAGTATCGACCCGAAAATGATGAAGAGGGCTATGTCCGTCGCGGAGACGCCGAGGGGCAGGCCGAAGATGCCGCCCAGGGAGAGGTAGAAGAAGTCGAGGAGGTCATTGATCGTGTGCGGCGTCGTATGGAGCACGGACGGCAGGTAAGGGCCTATGAAGGGGTATATCAGAAAGGCGATGACGCAGTAGAGGAGACCCGCGCTCACGACCCTCTTCGCCGCGTTGAGGACGACGAAGATCATGGTCGCGCCGAGCACCTTTTCGTACCAGAACAGGGGCGTGACAAAGGTGAACCGCTCGTTGACCACGTAGTCGTAGTTGGCGAGGAGGTAGCCTATGCCGGTGACCGACAGCAGCACGAGTATCCAGCTCCAGAGCGTGGGCTTTGCCTGCCCGCCCTTATTGAACAGCAAAAATACCAGGATAAGGCCCAGGCCGAGGTGGACGCTGCGCTGCATCAGGGCGTCGAAGACGCCGAACAGGGCCGTGTAGATGTGAAACAGACAGAGAAGCGTGGCCGCGACGAGGCATATTTTCTTGTGGAGCGGGCGTGCCGTCCAGAAAGTGTTCCAATCATTACTCATGACAACTACTCCTGAGGCCTACTTTATCCAGCCTCGTTCCTTGTAATATTTGAGGGCGCCCGGATGAAAGGGTATGCCCGCATCCTTCGCCATTTCCTCTGCCTTCGTATACTGCATCGACTTGAGAATGCCGGGATACCGGCCGAAATTCTCCGCTATTACCTTGACGATCCTGTAGGCGACCTCGTCGGGCATATCCGACCTTACGATGATGTGCGTCCTCGACGCGACGGTCTTCACCGGCGCGTCCATGCCCCTGTAAAGACCTGCGGGAAGCGTATATGCCTCGACCCCCCTGAACCGGGTCATGGCCTTCACTTTGTCGTCGGGCAGGGAGAGAAGCTTCAGCTTTTGCTGGGAGCTGACGTTGAGTATGGACGGGGCGGGGAAGGCCGTGGTGAAGAGCAGCGCGTCGAGATGACCGTCGACCATGAGCTGCGCCGCGTCCTCGAAGCTGCAAAACTGCACCTTCATGTCGCTGTAAGAGAGGCCGTAAAGCTTGATGACNNCGAGTTACCTTTGGCCGACGGACTCACCTTTTTGCCCTTCAGGTCCCCGGGGCTGTTGATACCCGAGTCCACCCTCACCGCGAGCTGCATCGCCATGGGGTAGATGGTGGCGAGGTTCCGTATGTTCTTGACGGGGCTCTTGAAGTAGCCGACCCCGTCCCATGCCTCGGCGGTCGTGTCGGAGATGCTGAAGCCCAC
>PLSJ01000357.1 GCA_003165115.1 Syntrophaceae bacterium
AGTCCAAATGCGTTTGCCCTGCCGCACAACGGTGTGGCAGAGGTTTGGGGGACCGGTGGGACAACAAACGTAAAGGGGCCAACAGCCCTGGGACCGGCGCCGGCCCCAGGGCTGTTGGCCCTATCGGAAGAAAAGACGGATACGCCCGCCGGCTTATTGCGGCTGCGTGATTGCCGACAGTTGCCACAGATGCGGACCCGCGGGCCGCGTGAAGGTCCAGTACTCTTCGAACTTGACGGGGTCGGTCCTGCTGCCGCCGACGACCTGCCCCGTGACTTCGTCCACGGTGTAATCGAGCAGGTTCGCATAGAAACGGACCGTGATGAAGTCTTTGCCCGATTCCTGCCAGGCCTCGGCGATGTCGGTCGACCTGACCGCGATGTTATCGAGCTTGTTGAGCAGCTTGTCGCGCTTCAGCTTATCCGCGTCCCCCTGCAGGTTGCGGCTCATCTCATCGGTGAGGAGGTCCCTGACCGAGGACATATCCCGGTTCGCCCACGCACCCTGGATCTTGAAAAAGGCGTCCATGCACGCGTCCCCGAATTTCGCTTCGTCGAAATACGAGTCGGTCTGGCGTATGTAGCGCAGTCCGGCCTCCGTGTCCATCTGCTGTCCGCCGATGGTGTACACGGGCGCGGAGGGTTGCTGGTAAACCGGCGCAGCCGACGGGGACGACTGGTAATATGCGCCGGCGTCCGCCTGTTCCCTCCTCTTTTTAACGAACCGGTAGACGAGATAGAGGATCAGGGCGAGGAGAATGATCTCAAAAAGACCTATGCCCCCGCCTCCGCCGAAGCCGTTTCCACCAAAGCCGAGGCCACGGAAAAGCATGCTCTNNAGCATGCTGCCAAGGAAACCGCCGGCCATGCCGCCCATCATGCTCCTGAAAAACCCACCGCCGCCGAAGGACGAGCCGCCGGACCGGTAAGGCGACCCGTAGGACTGGGAAGGCCCCATCGGGCTCGAAGGCCTCGCGGGCGAGCTGAAGCTGCGAGAGCCGCGGCTGCCCGAGGAAAAGCCCCCGCCCACCCTCGCGTGGGACACGGTCGCGAGCAGGGAGCAGAGAAAGACAAGGGCGACGACAAAGACAAGCATTATTTTCAACCACGTACTTCTTGGCATACAGACCTCCGATATCATGATCCGACAATCTTACCATAATGCGCCGTCAAGCCGCAAGAAGCGAAAAAAGGGCGCATCCGCCTTTCCACGCGGTCCCGCCCTTGCCTCTGCCACAAAAGGCTTGCAATTAACCCACCGGACATGGTACACGAGGACAAAGGCCCGAAAGTGTGTGGGCAAAAGGAGGGGCTGTGCGCGGAGATGAAGAGCGGGCGATGAGGAGACAAGGGGCGTGAAATCCCTCTTGCTCGCGGTCCAGTTCCTCACCATTATCCCCATATCGGTAAAGGGCGACGTGACGCAGCGGGATATGGCCCGCTCGGCCGCGTTTTTTCCCCTTGTCGGGGCCTTGCAGGGGGCCATCGCCGCGACCGCGGCCCTGGTCGCGGTCCGTCTCTTCCCCCCCACCATCGCGGGCGGCCTTGTTCTCCTCGTGCTGACCCTCGTGAACGGCGGCTTTCACCTGGACGCCCTCGCCGACACCTTCGACGCGATTGCCGTCAAGTCGACGGGCAGTGAGGCGCAAGACCGTCAAAAGAGGCTTTCCGTCATGAAAGACAGCGCCACGGGCGCGATAGGCGTGACGGCCATCGTGATGGTCCTGCTGCTGAAGTACCTTTTTATCGGCCCCCTCTTCACGAAATACGGTACCTGGGGCGCGGCGTATCTCCTCTTCCTGATGCCGGTGTTTTCCAAATGGGCCATCATGCCCGCGCTGTTCCACGGAAACCCTGCCGCCTCCGGCGGGCTCGGCAGGATTTTTGTCGAAGGGATGGACGGACGGACCTACCTCCTCTCGTGGCTCCAGCTCGCCGTCGCCACACTGGCCGCGACGCTGCTTTGCCCGTCTCTCTCCGTGACGGCGGGTATAAACTTCTTCTTCCTTCCCTGCCTCTGCCTGTATGCGTTCAGCCTGCTCTGGGTCTCTTTTTGCAGCCGGAAATTCGGCGGCCTCACGGGAGACACCATCGGGGCGGCGGCAGAGATAGCCGACCTGCTCTTTCTCGCAATCGCGTTCTTATGGTTCTAGGCTGGGGCCCGGCGCCCCCTCCACCGGCAAAGCCGGCCGGGGCACCCGCTTGCGGGTCGCCCACCCTCACCACAGACTGGAGGAGACCAAAGCGGACATGACAAGACTTTTTCTGATACGGCACGGGAACACGGTGGACGAAGAGACGAAGAAAGTGTACAAGGGGAGGACCGACATACCCCTCTCCAGGAAGGGCATCCTGCGGATACGGGGGGCGGCGGCCTTTCTCTCCGCGTTCACGCTGGACAGGATGTATACGTCGACCCTTTCGCGGAGCATCGACAGCGGGAGGATCATCGCGGACAGCCAGGGGATCGGCATAGAGGTCGCTCCCGCCTTCGACGAGGTGGACTTCGGGGCCTGGGAGGGCCTGAGCTTCGATGAGATCAGGGAACGTTATCCCGAAGACCTCGGCCTTTGGCTCAAAGACCCCGCGAGTCACCCCCCGCCCCGGGGAGAATCGTTCAGGAACGCGCAAAAGCGGTCCATGGGCGCCTTGCGGAAGATCATCGCGGAGCACGGGGGAGAGCGGATCGCCATCGTCGCCCATGGGGGCATCCTGAGGATCATGATCTTCGCCATCCTCGGCATGAGGCTCCACAAGCTTTTCAGGATGGGGCAGGGGTACGGCTGCATCAACATCA
>PLSJ01000408.1 GCA_003165115.1 Syntrophaceae bacterium
CCAGAGAACAACTTGACCGTATGGGAAGCATGTTCTGGCGCCTCACGCGCTTCATACTCGATGGCCAGGCAGATTTCAATGACAGCGAATTGTTTTTTGATCTTCGGCCCCCCATGGAAGAAGGGATCAAGCCAGGCCGATACCATATGATCTCCAAGACCCAGCAGAACGTGGAGGGAGAGTTTCTCTACCGCCTTTCACATCGCCTTGGCGAATACGTCTTGGAACGAGGCCAAGGCTGTTCCACGCCTTTTGCGAGCGTGGTTTTTGACGTGGCGAACCATCCTGCGAGGATTTCGGCGCTGGAAGGGTTAAAGGGGCGAACGGGGTGGCTTGGCCTGCAGCGGCTTACNNTTTGACAGGGAAGAACACCTCCTCTTCTCCGGCTTTGACGAAGGCGGCCATTCATTGGACCAGGAGACGTGCGAGAAGCTGTTCCATTGCGGAGGTGCGGTTAAACCGGGCGATGAGCTATTTCCCGTGGCGACTGAAAGGCTCGCAAAGGAGTTCGAACGCCACGCGCAGGCTGCCATCGCCCGCTCCCTGGAGGAAAACAGCAAGCACTTCCATGAGGCGCGCGAGAAGCTTGAAAAATGGGCCGACGACATGGTCCTTGCGGTAGAGAAAGAACTGAAGGACACGAAACAACAGATTAAACTCTTAAACCGCCAGGCGAGGGTTGCGACCATCGTGGAGGAGCATCACCAGTTGCAGGAAAAAATACAGGGCCTGGAAAAGAAGAAGCGCCGCCAGAGACAGCGCATCTTTGACGTGGAGGACGAGATCACGGAGAAACGCGATGCCCTTATTGCTGCCCTCGAAAGGAGAATGGCTCAGCGGACGTCCAGGGAGACCCTCTTTACCATTCGGTGGCACGNNCGTGGCGTAGTGCTTGGACGGCAGCCATGGTCGGCACCGAATGCAGCGACATAGTTATTGTTTGCAAAATGGGACGTTTTGTGGCACTATCTGCATACGCCAACTTTGTAAGGGGTAGAAGTGGATAACGATAAACACCGCGCTGTCACGGCGGATTTACCCGGATGGGTCGACGTGAGACAATCGCGAGGGCTCTATTTTTTTGTCCGGGAGGAAGCCCTAAGCGACCTGAAGATGACGGAAATGGCTTTCCGGAAGTCCGTCTCTCGTCTCGCCGACAAAGGCCGGGTCGTGAGAATTCACAGCGGGTTTTATTGCATCATCCCTCTCGAGTATGAGGCATCGGGCCTGATCCCTCCTGAATGGTTCATCGATGACCTGATGGCCCACATCGGACAACCCTATTACGTGGGTCTTCTCAGCGCCGCCGTATTGCACGGCGCAGGACACCAGCAACCACAGCAGTTCCAGGTGGTGACCACAAAAGCCCTACGGGAAATACGGACGAGGCGTCTTTCCATCCGGTTCTTCGTAAAGAAAAGACACTCAGGGACGAAGCTGTCCCGCATAAAGGCGCACACCGGCTATCTCGCCGTTTCCACCCCGGAAGCAACGGCCATCGACCTTATCAGGTACGCACGGTTCCTGGGCGGATTGGACAGGGTCCTCACGGTTTTGCAGGAACTGGCGGAAACCATGACTGCCGCGGGACTCGTCGAGGCAGCGGTTGCGGACGGGAACGTGGCTTTCGCGCAGAGATTGGGGTGGTTACTGGAGAAGGTGGGGTTTTCCGGGCTGACCGAGCTCACCCGGTGGATAAATAAAAAGAAGCCGTTCCCGACAAGGCTCGAACCTTCGTTGCCCGCAAAGGGGGCCATTCTGGACAGCCGTTGGAAGCTCATCATCAACGGCAGCGTAGAGGGAGATCTGTGATCCCGGGAGCGGACATTATCGCCTGGAGACATGTTGCTCCCTGGGTATCCGATGCCCAGGTTGAACAGGACCTTATCATGAGCAGAGCGCTCGTGGCGATATTCGGGAATGAATTCCTTGCCGGGCAGCTCGCCTTCAGAGGCGGAACAGCCCTCAACAAGCTCTACTTCAAACCTCCGAGGAGGTACTCGGAAGATATCGACCTGGTCCAGACCGAGCCAGGCCCTATCGGGCCCATCCTCGATGAACTTCAAAGGGTCTTGAACCCTTTTCTTGGCGTACCGAGGCGAAAACAGGCTGAAGGGACCTCTACGCTGACCTACCGCTTCGAATCGGAAGGCCCTCCCGCGGTACCCCTGCGGCTCAAAGTGGAAATCAATACAAGGGAGCACTTCACCGTCTGCGGGTTTCAAAAGGTATTCTTTGAAGTACGATCCCGGTGGTTCACCGGCTCCTGTGCGATCAACACCTTCTGCCTTGAGGAACTGCTTGCCACAAAGACCCGCGCCCTTTACCAAAGGCGCAAGGGTAGAGACCTTTTTGATCTCTGGCTCGGTCTTACCGAGAACGGGGCCGACCCGGAGGAGACCGTGAGGGTTTTCAAACAGTACATGGAAAAAGAAGGGAACGCGGTAGGAGTCCAGGAATTCGAGAAGAATCTCCTCGATAAGCTGAATCACCAGGGCTTCACCAGCGACCTGACGTCGCTTCTCATTGCCGGCACGGCATACGATCCGACGACGGCGGTTGTCGTTATTCAAAACGAAATTATCGCGAGGATCGACCAAAAAGAGGACGACCTATGAACAATACCAATCTTGAGAAGCTGACGAAGGTCCTTGCGGAGATATTCCAGCTCGACCAGGCGGATCTCGACTTCGGCATCTACCGGATAATGAACCAGAAACGGGACGAGATTGTCCGCTTTCTGGACAACGATTTACTGCCGCAGGTCAAAGAAGCCTTCAGCCAGTATCGCTCGGCGGATAAGGGCGTCATTGAAGCGGAGATCGCCAGGGCCACGGAGCAGGCACACGCCCTCGGCGTGAATCCCGAAGAAACGGCGAAAGTCAAGGAGCTGCGGGCCACGCTCGCCGGCTCCAGCGTCGATATCGGGGCGTTGGAAAACGAGGTCTTTTCACACCTTACGGGCTTTTTCCGGCGCTACTACAACGAGGGCGATTTCATCTCGCTCCGGCGCTATAAAGAGGGCGTCTACGCCATTCCGTACGAAGGCGAAGAGGTAAAGCTCCACTGGGCCAACGCCGACCAATACTACGTCAAGAGCAGCGAGACCTTTCGGGACTACACCTTCAAGACGCAATCAGGCAAGCGGGTCCGGCTCCATCTTGTCGCCGCCTCCACCGAGCAGGACAACAACAAGGCCGCGCCCGGACATGAGCGCCGGTTCGTCCTGTGTGGTGACAAACCGCTCACGGAAGAGAACGGGGAACTCTACATTCGTTTTGAGTACCGCCCCTCGGAAGGCAAGGAGAAACAGGACGACCTCAACCAGCAGGCTATTGATGCGATTCTGAAGACGCCCGGTTTCGATGAATGGGTGCGGGAGCTCGCCAAGCCCGCTCCAACGGACAAGAAAAAGGACCGCACCGTCCTGGAGAAGCACCTCGTGCAGTATACGGCCCGAAATACTTTCGACTACTTCGTCCACAAGGACTTGGGCGGATTCTTAAGGCGCGAGCTCGATTTCTACATCAAGAACGAGGTCATGCACCTCGACGACATCGAGAATGAGTCGGCGCCCAAGGTCGAGCAGTACCTGAGCCTGATCAAGGTAATCCGTAAGATCGCCGGCAAAATCATCCAGTTCCTTGAGCAATTGGAGAAGTTCCAGAAGAAGCTCTGGCTCAAAAAGAAGTTCGTCATCGAGACCAACTATTGCATCACCCTCGACCGGGTGCCCGAGGACCTCTATCCGGAGATCGCAGCCAACGACGCCCAGCGTGAGGAATGGGTGCGACTGTTCGCCATTAATGAAATCAAGGGTGATCTCGCGATGCCAGCGTATTCAGAGCCGCTGACCGTCCCATTCTTGAAAGCAAACGATAAGCTGTTGCTAGATACCAGGTTCTTCGAAGGGCACTTCAAGGACCGTTTGCTGGCCTCCATCGAGGGGCTCGATGAGAAATGCGATGGTTTACTAATGCACTCGGAAAATTTTCAAGCCCTTAAACTCATTGAAAAGCGTCTTCAAGGGGCCGCTAAGGTCGTATATATCGATCCGCCCTATAACACTAATGCTAGCGCAATTCCGTACAAGAATAACTACCGCCATTCCTCGTGGGGAACCCTTATGGCCGATAGGGTGAAGGTATTGCGGAATATTCTGCAAAAAGACGGGGCTATCTTTGTGAGTATCGACAAGAACGAGCGGACTATCCTCGAATTTGCCATGGACACGGCCTTCGGACCTGAAAACAAGGTTGAGGAATTGATATGGTCTCAGAATACCAACGATGGACGCGCTCCGGCTTACTCGACGAACCACGAATACGTACAGGTTTACGCGAAAAATAGAGCTTCAGTGGAAGCGGATTTCGACATGTTCCGTGAACCCAAACCAGGGTACGCTGAAGTCATGAGTATGATAGCATCGGTCGAAGGTGAGTATCCCTCCTTGGCAGATGCCCAGGAAACCTTGGGCAAGCTCTACGACGACCATCGGAGGGCCTACAGGGAAGAGATTTTAGCCCAGGACATGGATTGGGAAGTCGAGAAACGGAATGACCCTTGGAAGGGGATCTATCCATATAAGTTCATAGAGTATCGAGACGGTAACGGCAGATACCTGCCTGAGGACCAAGCGAGACGTGACCGGCTTAACGCTCACCTCTGGGTTTTTCGCGAGAGTGACTGGACTATCATGTCATCAGAGACTAAACAGAGCGATACCATAAAAGACTCAGCTGACAAGAACTACCGTTACTATGAAATTCCCCACCCAGTTACAGGAAAGCCCTGCAGCCCCTCCTCTCGTGGCTGGAAAGGTACCCGCTACATTGATCCAGACCATCCGGACCGGAACAGTCTTGAATCTTTGGTGAATGACCATAGGATTGTGTTTGGACCGGACGAAAGCAAGGTCCCTCAACAGAAGCGTTTTCTCCATGAAGTGGAGTCTAATGTTTGCAAGAGCGTCTTCGTGGATTATTCAGACGGCGAAAAAGAGACAACTGCCATGTTCGGTCGCGCAGGTGTTTTTCTCGCGCCGAAGCACACGAATTTCGTGTCCAGATTCATTCAGCAAGGAGGCAAGAAAGATAGCCTTGTCGTTGACTGCTTCGGCGGCTCAGGAAGTACGGCGCATGCAGTAATTAAACTCAATCGGCAAGATCATGGAAGGCGTACATATGTCCTTGCCGAAATGGCCTATTACTTCTGGAGTGTATTGAAACCCAGGATCATGAAGGCGGTATACGCTGCGGCTTGGCGGGACGGAAAACCACTGTCTCACAGCACCGGTGTTTCCCATTGTTTCAAGTACCTCCGCCTCGAATCCTACGAGGATGCCCTCAACAACCTCGAACTGAAGCGGACCGCCCAGCAAGACCGTCTCCTCGCCGAGGATTCCAACGTTCGTGAACAATACCTCCTCTCCTATATGATTGATGTGGAGAGCCGGGGCAGTCAATCGCTCCTCAACATCGACGGCTTCCGCAACCCTGACCACTACAAGCTCAAGGTCGAACGGAACGGCGAGACGCAAGTTGTCAACGTCGATCTGGTCGAAACCTTCAACTGGCTACTGGGCTTGACGGTGAAACATATCGACGTGATCCGCGGCATTCGGGTCGTTGAAGGGACCAACCCCAGGGGCGAGCACGTGCTCGTACTTTGGCGGAACCTTGATGAGACGGACAACGACAAGCTCGACCAGTGGTTTGAGACACAGGGTTATAGCACCCGCGACCTGGAATACGATCTCGTCTATGTCAATGGCGACAATAACCTCGAAAACCTGCGGCGTCCCGACCAGACATGGAAGGTCCGTTTGATCGAGGAAGAGTTCCAGCGCCTCATGTTCGACGTGCAGGACGTGTAGGGATGGCGGCCATGGCGAAGCGACGCTCCTCCCGATCATCAACGACCGGCCTCTTTCCCGAGACGCGGCCCATGCGGTTCGATGAGAGGCTTGTCCTCAACCAATGGATGCTATCGCTTTTCGAGCGACAGGACTTCGAGGGCTTGGCCAAACAGCTCAAATCAACCGACCTTGAGGGCCTTGACGAGAATAACGTCCACAAGTTCCTCCACCAGGTCAGGCTGCTCTGGGAGTTTCCGGCCTTTCCCGGTGACACGCTCCTCGGCTACGATCAAAACATTGTGCGCCATACCCTACGACTGAGCGAGAAGCGGGACCAACCCATCCGATGGAAATATTTCCAATGGCTGTCGCTTCTCTTCACGGAGATATACCTGGACCGCTTCTTCCGCGACCCCGGCAGGCTGCTCTCCGACCTGAACGCCCATGTCGCCCGGTTCAACATCGACAAAACCCCGAAGGACCAGGTCCCCGCCTTTGAGCCGGGAGACTTAACCAAAATCGCCTTCTGGAGCGCCACGGGCAGCGGCAAGACCCTGCTCATGCACGCGAACATTCTCCAGTATCGCCACTATTTGGACTTGCACGGACAGGGCCGGAATCTGAACCGGATCCTCCTGCTCACGCCGAATGAGGGCCTTTCCCGGCAGCACCTCATTGAATTTCAGGCCGCGGGCCTTGATGCTGCCCTCTTCTCGAAGGACGGCGCCAGTCTGTTCTCCGGCCGCGACATCGAGATCATCGACATCCACAAGCTGCGCGAAGAGATGGGCGAGAAAACGGTCGCCATCGATGCCTTCGAGGGCAACAATCTGGTGCTCGTCGATGAGGGGCACCGTGGGGCGAGCGGCACCGAAGTCGGGCGCTGGATGCAGGCGCGGAACCGGCTTTGCGAGAACGGGTTTTCATTCGAGTATTCGGCCACTTTCGGCCAGGCCATGAAGGGGAAGAGCGGGCTGGAGAAGCAGTATGCAAAGCGCATCCTCTTCGACTACTCGTACAAGTATTTCTACAAGGACGGCTTCGGGAAGGACTACCGCATCCTGAACCTCGCCGACGACAGCGACGAGGAGAAACGGCAGCTCTACCTGACTGCGTGTCTGCTTGCCTTCTACCAACAACAGAAGCTTTACCGGGACAAAGCATCCGAGTTCCGGCCATTCCTTTTGGAAAGCCCGCTGTGGGTATTTGTCGGCGGTACGGTAAATGCGGTCCGTAGCGAGAAGGGCCGTAAAGTTTCCGACGTGGTGGACATATTGCGCTTCCTCGGCGAATTCGTGAAGGACAGAGGGCAAAGCGTTCAGTTGCTCCAGAGGCTCACGAGCGGCAAGCCCGGTCTGCTCGACCAGCATGGCAAGGAGATCTTTGCAACGGCCTTCTCGTACCTCGCCAAGCTGGGGTTCGCTCCGGACGAAACTTACGACGACATTCTGCGCCTGTTGTTCAACTCCCCCGCGCAAGCCGCCCTCCACGTCGAGAACCTGAAAGGGGCGGACGGCGAGATTGCCTTGAGGCTCGGCGAGAATGAACCCTTCGGACTCATCAACGTCGGTGACGCACAGGCCCTGTGCAAGCTCTGCGAAGAGCAAGGCAACCTGTTGGTCGTGACAGAGAAGGAGTTTTCCGGATCACTTTTTGCCGGGCTCGACGATGGCGACTCGACGGTGAACGTGCTTATCGGTTCGAAGAAGTTCACTGAAGGCTGGAATAGCTGGCGGGTCAGCACGATGGGCCTCATGAATGTGGGCAAGTCCGAAGGTTCCGAGATCATCCAATTGTTCGGGCGAGGGGTGCGATTGAAAGGCTACGGAATGTGCCTAAAACGGAGCAGCCAGATTGAGCATACACCGAAACCGCCGCACATAGGGCTCTTGGAGACGTTGAACATCTTTGGCATCCGCGCGCAGTACATGCAGCAGTTTAAGGAGTACCTCGAAGACGAAGGTCTCCCGACCAATGAGGACCGGATCGAGTTCATCCTGCCCGTGGTGAAGAACCTCGACGGCAGGAAGCTGACCAGTGTCCGGCTGAAGGAAGGGGTGGACTTCAAGCGGCAAGGCCCCAAGCCGACGCTCGCCGACCCGCCCGAGCGGCTTCTCAAGCAGCCCGTGGTGGTCAACTGGTACCCAAAAATCCAGTCGCAGCAGAGCAAAGGTGTGACGCGCACCGACGATACAGCCGTGCTCGACGTTTGCGCATTCAACGAGCGGCACCTCGCCTTTATGGACATGGGGGCCATCTGGTTTGAGTTACAGCGCTTCAAGAACGAACGCGCATGGTACAACCTGAATCTGCCCCGCGAAGCCATTTTGCCGCTCCTTCGGACGCCCGGCTGGTATCGCCTCTATATTCCGAAAGCCGAGATGGAGTTCTCCCGGTTCGACCGAGTGCGACGGTGGGAGGAAGTCGCCGTGGCTTTGCTCAAGAAGTACATCGACCGCTACTACAAGTATCAGAAGGCCGACTGGGAACAAGACCACCTCGAATATCACAATCTGCGGGAGGATGACCCTAATTTCTTCCATGAGTACCGGCTGCTCATCGAACAATCCCAGGACGCTATCGTTGAGAACCTCGGGAGGCTTAAGGACTTGCTTGAGAAGCGTTCCTTCGCCAAAGACTGGGAATTCGGCAACCTTCAGGCGCTATGGTTCGGACAGCACCTTTACCAGCCCCTTCTTCACTTCAAAAGTGATTTCATCGAGGTGAGCCCGGTATCATTAAATGACGGCGAGCGGGACTTCGTGCTCGATCTGCGGAACTTCTACGGGCAAAACACGGCCTTCTTCTCAAAAAGGGAACTTTACCTTCTCAGAAACATGAGCCGGGGGCGGGGCATCGGCTTCTTTGAGGCAGGGAACTTCTACCCGGACTTCATCGTCTGGCTCCTCGTGGGCGAAAAGCAGTACGTCACTTTCGTCGACCCCAAAGGCATCCGCAACCTGGAAGGGCCCGACGACCCGAAGATACGCTTTTACAAGTCGATCAAGGAGATCGAGGCCAGGCTGGATGACCCGAAGGTGATTTTGAACTCCTTCATCATCTCGAACACACCGTTCCGCGAGGTAGGTTGGTGGAGCGACGGCATTTCCAAGGAAAAGTTTATGGAATCGCACGTCTTGTTCCAGAAAGACGACAGTGCTACGTACATCCAGACATTGTTGACGACAGCGGAGACGGACCGGGACTAACTATGCCTTGACCGCTCTCCTTTTTTGCTCAAGAGGAGGGAAGAATGAAGAAAGTTCCTGCAAGCCTCGCTCTGCAGATTCAGGGCGAAGGGACCGATGACAATGAGCACCCAACATGCTCGTGGCGGATGGCGATTACGACCGTGAGGGAGCTTAATGAAATAATCATCGATAGTTCCGCAGAGTTCGACTCCGCGGATGAGGCGATCGAGGACGCTACGGAATGGAGCAGACTACTTAATATCAAGATTGACGGCCCCCACAACGGAGAGGAAACCCAGAGGGCACTCGACCGTCGCTCTAGTCGTCGAAAGGGTTTTTGACGGCTCGCGGAGTGACTTTGGATGACGATAGGAGAACTCAATTCGGCCTCGCCACACCACAAATAGTTGTGTCTTTTGCCCCCTATCTTTGATAGAATACGGCTCATGCAAGACCAGGCCAGCGAAAACATTCCGAAAGAAACACTTCTTCAAATGATCGAGAAACTTCTCCGTTCCGATCTTGATCTCGACTTTCTCCTCAAGCTTGAGCAGCGAGAGATCGAGCAGCTTGTTGCCGCCATAAGGGAAAGAGTAGACGGAAACCGGTGACGCGGCGAGCCTCCATCGCCGCCAAGGTCGGTGGTTCGCGCTTACACGTCGCTCTTCCTCACCCCGGACGGACGCCACGCCGGGGAGATAACCTTATGATCCTTTTCCTCGCTGGTCGTTGACGCAAAGGTGATCGAGTGCTCCCCGAACTTGTCGTTGACGGCATCCATGGCCTTTGCCATGGCTGCCATTTTTTCCGGTCAGCGTCTCGAAAAGAGAGCCATCGGGTCATCGTCTTTCACACAAGGGCCGAAAGGGAGACTTCGAAGAGTCGCACGCTTTTGCGGAGGCGTGTCCCAACGACGATGGCGACTACGCAACGATAAATCTCGCCGGCGTCATAGGTGGGGAATGATTGGCAAGGCGAATAGTTCCCGCAAGCGCCCTGTTTGACACCTCGGCGCCCAAGATAGGAAAGGGCATGGCGGCCACCTCAGGGCAACGAACGTTTCCGGGATTAGCGGCAAATGGCGTTCAGCACCTTGGCTGCGAGCCGTAGCTTTATCTCGTCGCCCTCGGCGATGAGCCCGGCGACGAGTTGCGCCAGTTCTTTCGGTTCAAGCTCGTAATTGAAGAGGTCGGGAACACCAACCTTCAATGAATCCGCCAGCCTGACGAGAACAGCAAGGGTAGGATTTGCCTTTCCCCTCTCTATGGCGCTCAAATATTTCGAGTTGATAGAGATCTTTTCTGAGAGCTCTTCCTGGGACATGCCCCGGGCCCGTCTAAGGGTCTTGATCTGCTTGCCCATCATTTTTCTCACGTCTGCCATGTGCACCCGCTGGAAAGTATCGAATTTCCAACGGGAAATGGAAACAATCTATAAGACGTAATAATTCGTCTATGAGACGTAGTATAATGTAGACAGGTATAATCGACGGGCGGGCCTCTTCCTGTGAGAAGTACCTAAACAGGTGTTCATGGTCGGGGAGTATTATTCCACAAAGACGCACGCCCGTTCAGGACTCCATGGAGTTCTTGCAATTCCACAGCGTCGCAAGGCGGCGAAAAACGAGTTCTATGCGATCAACGCCCAGCAATAAAGGACTGGTAATCATGGACTACGAGAGAATGTCCAACGCTGAGCTTTATGCCCTGTTGAAGGAAAAAATGCCGGCGGTCGCTGAGACAGTCGGAAAAGTCAGGGATTCCAACAGAGAAACGGTTATCGCCTTCCTGAGGTTTGTTCAAACACCCCAGGATAAACCTGTCTGATGCAATATCTCGCACGGATCATTGCATTTCGCGGATAAACTTCGGCTGAATTCTGTAAGCTTTCCCCTGGTGCTGCCACTCCCTGGCGCCGATCCATGCGGGCCTGACCCAGGTCTTCCTGTCGGCGGCCAGATGACGCCAGTGGCCGCGGCGGGGGTGAGGGATGGATGAGGCGTGATGACCGGGCGATTCGGGACGGATCGAAGACGGGTGGCCATAGTCCCCAGCATGGACCGGGTCGATCATTATGAGCGTCTGCCGACGCGGCGCTATCCAGGGCTTGAGTCGTTTCGTCTTTTCCTCCCGCGATCCGGCTGCCGGCCGCCAGGTGATCTCCGTGGCCGCGCCGCCAAGCCCTTCCGTGATATAAACCAGGGAGAGGACGACAAGCCGGCACATGGCTGCATGAATAAGCTCGGAGGCGGCGCAACGGCTCATCTGGGGACCCTGGCACCGGCAGAAACCATTTGATAACTTCCAACA
>PLSJ01000502.1:0-153 GCA_003165115.1 Syntrophaceae bacterium
TGAAGACCATCTGGGCGATCCTGTCGCCGTCTTTTATCTCGAAGGGGGCGTCGCCGAGGTTTATGAGGATCACCTTGATCTCGCCCCTGTAATCGGCGTCTATGGTGCCGGGCGCATTGAGCACGGTGACCCCGAACTCGGCGGCAAGGCCGC
>PLSJ01000502.1:184-11525 GCA_003165115.1 Syntrophaceae bacterium
TCGTCACCTGGACCGTCAGCTCTTCCATAGCTTCTCGATCGTGCTTTTGTCGACCTTCCCGAGCACGGCCAGGGCCATGCCCGCCGCATCGCCGAAGACGAGCCTGCTCATCTCGTCGACCTGCGGCGCATGGATGCCGTCTATCTGTTTCAGCGTCTCCTTGACCGGCACGTAGCGGTCGAAATAGATCTCGTTCTTCGCGAGCCGGTCCATGCGTGCCTCCGACCCTTCGAGAGAAATGAAGAAGTTCCCCTTGATGTGCTCCTTCGAGAACGCGAGCTCGCCCGGCGTGATGCCCTGTTTCTTCAACGTCGACATTTCGTCCCGTATGAGGGCGATTACCTCTTCCATGGACTCCGGGGAGCCGGAAGTCGCGATCCCGAAATCGCCCGCGTCGTTATAGCAGTTCACGTAGGAGAATATGTTATAGACGAGGCCGCGCTTCTCCCTGATCTCCTGAAAGAGGTGGGAGCTCATGCTGCCGCCGACGACGGCGTTGAGCACGTAGAGCGCGTAGCGCCTCGCGTCCGTCTGGCTGACCCCGTCCGTCGCCAGACACAGGTAGACGTGTTCGAGGTCCTTTTCATACACGTAGACGCCGGGGAAGGTCTGCGGCTTTTTGAGGACAGGGGCGTTGTCCCCTCCCGCGACCAGTCCGCGAAATAAGGTATCGACCTTTTTCACGAGGGTGTCGTGGTCTATCCTCCCGACGCACGTGATAATCATGTTCGACGGGGAATGGTGGGTCCGGTAGTGCTCGACGAGCTGGTCTCTCGTCAGCCGCTGCACGCTCTCCTCCACCCCGAGGACGGGCAGCCCGAGCGGGTCTCCCCTGTAGCAGTCCGCGGTGAAGAGGTCGAAGATCCATTCCTCCGGACTGTCTTCGATCATCTTTATTTCCTGGACGACCACATGTTTTTCCCGCTGGATGTCACTATCCCTGAACGCCGAGTGCTTGCACATGTCGGCAAGCACATCAAGGGCGAGGTCAAGGTCCTGACGAAGCACCCGCGCATAGAGGCACGTATACTCTTTGCCGGTGAAGGCATTGAGAATGCCGCCTACCGCGTCGATCTCACGCGCTATGTCGTGGGCGCTCCGTCTTCGCGTCCCCTTGAAAAGCATGTGCTCGATAAAATGGGAGATGCCGTTGTTCTCCTCATTCTCGTCCCTGCTCCCCGTCTTCCACCAGACGCCCAACGAGGCCGTCGGGAAATAGGGGAGGCTCTCCGTTACCACACGGATCCCGTTATCGAGCACAGTTTTTCGGTACATTTATGCTTCTCTGTCCTGCCCTTCCTTGAGTGCCGCCTTCCTGGAGAGCCTTATCCTTCCGTTCTGCTCCACCTCCATCACCTTGACCGATATCTGGTCGCCTTCCTTGACCACGTCCGATACCTTCTTGATGTAGGTGTCCGAAAGCTGACTCACGTGGACGAGACCGTCGACGCCCGGAAGTATCTCGACGATCGCGCCGAAGTCGACGACCCTCTTGACGGTCCCCAAATAGATGGTGCCCACCTCGATCTCTTTCGTGATGCCTTTTATGATCTCTATCGCCTTGTTCGCCGATTCCTCATCCATGGAGACTATCTTCACGATGCCGGAATCCTCGATGTCTATCTTCACCCCGGTCTGCTCCACGATGCTCTTGATTACTTTTCCGCCCGGGCCTATGACCTCCCGGATCTTCTCGGGCCTGATCTTGAGGGTCCAGATGCGCGGAGCGTAGGGGGAGAAGATATCCCTCGGTTTAGAAAGCGTCCCGCCCATGATGTCGAGTATCCGCCCGATGCCGTTGCCCGCGAGCTTCACCGCCCGCGACATGATCTCTTTCGTGATCCCCTTGACCTTTATGTCCATCTGGATCGCCGTGATGCCGCGCTTGCTGCCCGCCACCTTGAAGTCCATATCGCCCATCGCGTCTTCGTCGCCGAGGATGTCGGTAAGGATGACCTCGTGACCGTCCTGCATGAGGAGCCCCATGGCGATACCTGCGACCGGCTCCTTGACGGGGACGCCGGCATCCATGAGCGAGAGGCACCCGGCGCAGACCGAGGCCATCGAGGAGGAGCCGTTCGATTCGAGTATTTCGGAGACGATGCGCACCGTATAGGGGAAATCCTCTTTCGACGGCATTATCGCCGACAGGGCGCGCTCGGCGAGGTGGCCGTGGCCGATCTCCCGTCTCGACGGCGCCCTCATGAACTTGACCTCGCCCACGCTGAAGGGCGGGAAATTATAGTGGAGCGTGAAGGACTTGTAGCTTTCCCCCTCATGGACGGATTCCATTTTCTGCTCGTCATCGGAGGTGCCGAAGGTGGTGATGGCGAGGGCCTGGGTCTCGCCCCTCGTGAACAACGCGGAGCCGTGGGTCCTCGGGAGGACCGCCGCCTGGCAGGTGATCTGCCGGATGTCGTCGGGCGTCCTTCCGTCGATCCTCTTCCCCGTCGCGAGCAAGGAGCTTCTCATCGTCCCTTTGGTGACCTCCTCGAAGGCCTTTCGGACGAGGGCCTCATCGGTGTCCGGGTAGTCTTGGAGATGGGTGGCGTAGACGTCCCGCAGCTTTTGCGCGCGCTCCAGCTTATTGGCGATGGCAAAAACCTGTGTCAGGTCGGGGACGAGCGCCTTGGCGACGTTCTCTTTCAGATCGGCAGGCACTTCGACGATGCTCACGGACCATTTCTTCTTGCCCACCTTTTGCGCGAGCTGCTCCTGCATCTCTATGAGGGGCATCATGCTCTTGTGCGCGAAGTCGATGGCCTCGATAAGGGCGTCGTCCTGTATAAAGTCGGCGCCGCCCTCGACCATCATGATGGCGTCCCTCGATCCCGCCACGACGATGTCGAGGTCGCTCTCCTCGCTATCCTGATTGGTCGGGTTTATGATAAGCTCCCCGTTCTTCCTGCCCACCTTCACCGCCGCGATGGGCCAGAGAAAAGGCAGGGGAGAAAGCACGAGGGCAGCGGACGCGCCGGTGATGGCGAGGACGGCCGGGTCGTTTTCCTGGTCGGCCGAAAGCACCGTCGCGATGACCTGCGTCTCGTTGTGGTAGCCCTTTATAAAGGAGGGGCGAAGCGGCCTGTCTATCAGGCCCGAGGTAAGGACTTCCCTTTCCGAGGGACGTCCCTCCCGTTTGAAGAAGCCACCCGGAAATTTGCCTGCCGCATAGGCCATTTCCTGGTAATTCACGGTGAGGGGCATAAAGTCCGTCTTTGCTTCTTCCTTTTGCGCCACCGCCGTCACGAGCAGGACCGTGTCGCCGTGCCGTATGACCACGCTCCCATCCGCTTGTTTCGCAAGGGCGCCGGTGCTGATCGTGAGCGGCCTGCCACAGAATTCAATTGTAATCGATTCTTCCATTTTATCTTCCCTTCTTTTCAAATTATTGGGATCCCGCACCCCCTCCATCGGCGAAGCCGATCGGGGCACCCGCGTGCGGGTCGTCCCTGCTCATGGCTCGTAAACAAGGCTCGGCAGCAGGGTTGCGTCGCCCCCATTCCCGCTTAATGTTATTTTCTCAGGCCCAGTCTCTCGATGAGCTTCTTGTATCTGTCGACGTTCTTCTCCTTGAGATAGCTGAGGAGCCTTCTTCTCGTGCCGACAAGGATCAACAGCCCCCTTCGCGAGTTGTGGTCTTTCGCGAAGCTCTTGAAGTGCTCGGTCAGCATCTTGATGCGTTCCGTTAGGAGCGCCACCTGCACTTCAGGGGAGCCCGTGTCTTTTTCATGGACCTTGAATGTTTCTATAATAGTCTGCTTTTGTGCGGTGTCGAGCGCCATTTCCTGCCTCCTTAACTATTTGATTAATCTTTTCATTCGTATGCTTCTTGAAGCCGTATCCACCGTCCCTATGCCCAGCAGCGCGCCATCCTTGTTCATGAGCTTCGCAAGCTCTCCGTGAGCCCAGTCTTTCGACCCGCCGAGGAGGGGCACAGGCATGCCGCTTTTCAGGAATTTCTCCAGCACCGGCTCGATCACTATCCCTTTGAACGTCTGCAGCACGTCCTCCAGAGTTATCATGTAGTCTACTACATCCTGCTTCACCTTCAAATAGTCGACCACGACGCTCTTGTCAATCCTGAACTCCCCGTGGCGTGTGCGCTTCAGCGTGTGGAGGGCTGCGCCGCAGCCCAGGGCCGCTCCGAAATCATGAGCGATGACCCTGATGTACGTCCCTTTGGAACAGCTTATGTCAACGTCCACATAAGGGTGGACGTAATCGAGGAAGCGAAGGTTGTACACCTCCACCTCTTTGTGCGGAGGGTCGATGGGGATGCCTTGCCTCGCCCACTTATAGAGGGGTTTACCTTCCACCTTTTTTGACGAATAAACGGGGATCTTCTGCGTAATCCTGCCCTTGAACTTGGAAAGCTCCTGCTCCAGCACGGCCCGCTCGAATACGGGCGGCACCACTTCCGAAAGCGTGGTCCCTTCCATGTCGAGCGTGTCGGTGGTAATGCCGAGGACGAACCTGGCCACGTATCTCTTCTCGCCGTTTTCGAGAAAAGGGATCAGTTTTACCCCTTCGTTCAGCGCCACCGGCAAGATACCGGTCGCGTTCCTGTCGAGGGTGCCGATGTAGCCGATCTTCTTGAAGGGATGCAGCCGTTTAAGCCTTTTTATCACGTCGTAGGATGTCATCCCCGAACTCTTGTCTATAATCAAAAAACCATTCATCATAGAGAAAATGCCCCTATCAGTATATTTTTTATCGTATCGAGGTCGCCTTCCATGGTGCAGCCCGCCGCCTTGCGGTGGCCGCCCCCGCCGAGCGAGCGGGCGACGGATGCGACATCGACGCCATTTTTCGATCTCATGCTCACCTTGTACTTCCCATGGGCCGTCTCGCGCAGGAGACAGGCGACTTCCACGCTGTCTATTTCTTTCAGGTACTCCACGAACCCCTCGCTGTGCTCCGCGCTCGTATGGGTCCGGCTGAACATGTCCCCCGTGACGAGGGCCAGCGCAATCCGGTCGTCGGATAAGGTCTCCAGCGTCGCGAGGACCAGACAGAGGAGCTGGAACCGCTCTTTCGGGTGGTTCTCGTACACATTGGCCGCAACGTGAACGGGGCTGACGCCGAAGCCGACCATCTCCCGGCAGATGGAAAAGGCGCGCTCCGTCGTGTTATCGTAGCGAAAAGAACCGGTATCGGTTATCACGGCCGTGTACAGGTTCGTGGCGATGTCGCCCGTAAACCGCACTCCCAAAGATTTCAGGACGAGGTAGAGTATCTCCGCGGTCGACGAAGCCCTTTCGTCGACGATATTGATCTGTCCGAAGGCATCGTTGGACTCGTGATGATCGATATTGACGAGAAAGCTCTTATGCCCCAGGGATTCATGGCCGTTCCCTACCCTACGGAGGTCGCCGCAATCGACGACGAATACCGCATCGTACCCGTCTTCCGGAAGCTCATGATGCACGGCTGCCGGCCTCGGGAGGAACCTGTACCGGTAGGGGACGGCGTCCTGCAGATAGACGGCCGCGTCCTTTCCCAATCCGGTGAGGGCCAGACACAGGGCGAAGGCGGAGCCCACGGCGTCTCCATCGGGATCGACGTGGGACGTCACCAGGAACTTCCGACCGTTGTCTATGGTCTCCTTAATCCTCTGGAACATCCCCCACCATTTCGGATTTCACCTTATGCAGCAGCTCTTCTATGCGGGCGCGCTTTTCCTGTTCCGTATCGAAGACAAAGGTGAGCTCCGGTATAAATCTCAGCTTCACCCTGCTCCCGAGCAGATGCATGATATAACCCCTGGCCCGCCTGAGGGCCTCGTTTGTCTTTTCCTTCTCTTCCTCGCTCCCGTAGACGGAATAGAGCACCTTCGCGTGCTTCAGGTCTTCCGTCAGTCTCACTTCGAGCACGGTAATGAAACCGATGCCCGGGTCCTTGATCTCCTGCTGTATAATGGATGAAATTTCCTCGCGGAACTGGTCCTGCAACCGAAAACGTCTATACCTCATCTCCTATCACCATAATTTCCGTTCTGGACCCGATAACCTTTCCTATATACATGGACTCGATATAGCGCGAGACGTTTTCAATGGTCGAGCTGACGTGGTCCTGCTTCACGCCGATGACGGCAAAACCTATCGTTGCCTTTTGCCAGAGGTTCGTCTGGTCTATCTCCATAATCGATATGTTGAACCGCCCCTTGGTCCTTTCGACTATTCTTGTTATAGCCTGCCTTTTCTCTTTCAAGGAGTGATTTTCCGGCAGGAAAATCACCAGTCGCGAAAGACCTACTACCATTTATATCCTAAACCATTTATATGCTAAAGCGTCTGTTTCTCCTGCTCCTCGACATAAAACTCAAGCCTGTCGCCTTCCTCGAGGGCGTTGAAACCTTCCAGCGATATGCCGCACTCATAACCGGCGGTCACCTCTTTCGCGTCATCCTTGAAGCGTTTCAGGGAGGCAAGCTTGCCGCTGAACACGGTCTCTCCCTTTCTCACGAGCTTCGCCGTGGCGCCTCTCGTGACCTTTCCCTCGGTAACGTAGCAGCCGGCAATCGTGCCTATCTTGGACACGCTGAAGGTCTTTCTCACCTCCACGGCCCCGATCCGTACTTCCACGATGCGCGGCGCGAGGAGACCTTCCATCGCCTTCTTCACGTCATCGATCATGTCGTAGATCACGGAGTAGGTCCTTATGTCCACCTTCTCCTGCTCCGCAAGGCTCTGCGCCTTCCCTATCGGCTTCACATTAAAACCGATGATGATCGCGCCGGACGCCATCGCGAGGTTCACGTCCGTTTCCGTGATGGTCCCGACGCCGGTGTGGATGATATTTATCTCGACGGCTTCAGTGGAAAGCTTCTTGAGCGCCTCCCTTATGGCGTCCAGGGTCCCCCTGGCATCGCCTTTCAACACCACGTTCAGGGTGACCTTTGCCGTCTGGCCCATCCTTGCATAGAGCTCGTCAAGGGTGACCCGCGAGCTTTTGGCCTGTTCCTGCTCCCTTATCTTTTCCTGCCTGAACCGGGAAAGTTCCCTGGCGTACCTCTCCTCCGTCGTGGCGATGAACGGGTCGCCGGCCTTGGGCACGTCCGAGAAACCGACGACCATGACGGGGGTTGCCGGCGGGGCCTTAGTTATCCTCTTGCCCTTGTCATCGACGAGCGCCCTGACCCTGCCGAAGGCGGCTCCCGCCACAAAGGGGTCCTGGATCTTCAGCGTCCCTTCCTGAATGATCACCGTGCCGAAAGGACCATGCCCCTTATCCAGCCCGGACTCGATAATGATTCCCTTTGCCAGCTTGTCCGGGTTCGCCTTCAGCTCCAAAAGCTCCGCCTGTAAGAGGATCAGCTCCAGAAGCTCATCGATCCCGGTCTTCTTTTTCGCGGATATCTTCGCGGTCAGCGTCGTTCCGCCCCATTCTTCGGGCTGAAGGCCCTGCTCGGTCAGCTCTTTCATCACCTTATCGGGGTTTGCGTTCGCCTTATCGATCTTGTTGATGGCGACAATGATCGGCACACCAGCCGCTTTTGCGTGGTCTATGGCCTCCCTTGTCTGTGGCATCACCCCGTCATCCGCGGCCACGACGAGTACGACGATATCGGTCACCAGCGCCCCTCTCGCCCTCATCGCCGTAAATGCCTCATGGCCGGGCGTATCGACAAAGGTGATCTCCTTCTTCTCTACCTTGGCGACATACGCGCCGATGTGCTGGGTGATGCCTCCCGCCTCCCTTTCCGCGACGTTCGTATTCCTTATGGTGTCCAGAAGGAGCGTCTTTCCGTGGTCCACGTGGCCCATAATGGTCACGACCGGCGACCTCGGCTTGAGGTTTTCGCGGGCTTCCGCCTGCTGCTCCTCATCCCTCGTCGCGAACGCTTCCTCGACGGAGAAAATCCGCTCGACGTCGTAACCCGCGTTGGCGGCCACCACGCTGGCCAAATCATAATCTATCGTCTGGTTCACGTTGCTCATCACGCCGAGGCGGACCAGCTTGGCTATCACATCGGAGGCTTTCACGCTCAACCTTTTCGCGAGCTCGCCGACCTGTATATGATCAGCGATCCTGACGATCTTCCTCGCGGGTTTCTGCTCGGACTTGTGCTCTTCTTCGGCCCTGTCGTCTCTCCTGTCCTTTCTGTTCCTGAAGGGAAGGGTCTTGCCCTTCTGCCGCCGGAACGCATACAGGTCCTCTTCCTTGATGACGACTTTTCTCTTGCCTACTCCCTTGCCCTTCAGCTTTGCCTCTTCGATCTCTTCCTCTTCTATCTTTTTAAGGAGGCGCTCCGCTTTCTTCTTTTTTCGCTCCTCTTCGGTCTCTTCATCTTCGACCAGCACGAATTCCTTGTTGAGGTCCTGCTTGTAGACTTCCTCAAGGGCCCTCGTGATCTCCTGCTTCTTTTCCTCGCCGATGCTGTCGATATCCGCCTTCACCGTTTCTTCGGCGGCCCCGGCCGTTACTGTTTCCGGGACTTCTGCTTCTTCCGCCGATTCCTGTTTGTCGACCCGCTCGATCATTTCGATCTGGGGCCGCGCCGGCTCTTCCTCTCCGCGCTTTTCCGTTCTTACGAGATCGATGACCGGCTCTTCGGCCGTTCCGGCAGGTCCTCCCACAATCTTCTTCGCCGGACCTTCCTTCCCGCTTTCCGCGACTTCCCGGACAGGTTCCTGTGGCTCCGCCCTGACCTCCGTCACCTCTGCGACCGGTGGGGCCTGGACCCTTCTCCTGATGATGGTGGAAGCCACCCTCTTTTCTATGATAGTCTCTCCGGAGGCCGTCGACTTCGTCGTTTCCGAGAGGGCCTGTTCCTCCCTCTCCTTTTCTTTATCTTTTATTTTAACCCCTATGCTCTTCAGCTTGGATAAGATCTCTTCGTCCTTGATCTTATCCGTAAGGGTTGTTATCTTGATTTTCGTCATTCTCCGACCTCCCTTGTTTTGCCATACGCACCGCATCGACCGCGTCCGCAATATCCTCTTGCGGAACTAAAAGCGAGGCGGCCACCGATCCTTACTTTGTGCTTCCTTCCTTACTGGTTCTCTTCCTTCAAGGCGCCCACGGACTCCGGCGTCTCCGCGCTTTCCGCAGCCGCTTCTTCGGGCGACTCCGCCGCAGCCGCGGCAGCGGACTTTTCGGCGGCCTCCCTTTCGGACACGGCCTTTTTGGCGCGCTCGATGATCCTCGCGCAGTCCTCAAGGGAGATGCTCGTGATCTTGTTCAGCTCTTCCGGCGTGAGCCGGACGATATCCGACATATCCCTCAGGTACTCGTCGAAGAGTATACGGGCAAGAATCTCGTTGATCTGCAGCTTTTCCACCAGGTCGTCAATTACTTTGCGTGATGTTTTCTCGACCTCCGTTTCGCTTTTTATATCAGTTTTCCAGCCCGTGAGCCGGGAGGCGAGCCTTACGTTCTGGCCTTTCCTCCCGATCGCGAGGGACAACTGGTCGTCATGGACGATAATCTCCATGGAGTGCTCTTCCTCATTTATGTAAACCTTGGAAACCCGCGCGGGCGCGAGGGCGTTGCAGACGAATTTTGCCGCATCCTTGGTCCACGGTATGATGTCGATCTTTTCCCCTTTCAGCTCCTGCACCACGGCCTGGACCCTCGATCCTTTCACGCCCACGCAGGCGCCTATGGGGTCGATGCTCGGGTCCTGACTGTTGACCGCTATCTTCGCCCTTTCGCCGGGCTCCCGCGCCGCGCCGACCACCTTGATGATGCCTTCCTGGATCTCAGGCACTTCGATCTCGAAGAGCTTCACAAGGAAGCCGGGATGGGTCCTGGACAAAAGGATCGTACAACCCCTCTGCGTCTTCTCCACGTCGAGGATATACCCCTTTACCCTGTCCCTCCGCTTGAATACTTCGTTCGGCAGCACTTCCTTGAAAGAAAGGATGGCTTCCGTCTTTCCCAGGTTGACGACGTAGTGGTTCTTCTCGACCCTCTGGATCACGCCGGTGACGATCTCGCCCTTCTTGTCCTTGTATTCGTTATAGATGACGTCGCTCTCCGCGTTCCGCACTTTCTGCATGATGACCTGCTTGGCCGTCTGCGCGGCGATCCTCCCGAGCGTGGACGTATCCATCTTGATGCCTATGCTGTCTCCTATGATGCATTCAGGGTCCTGCTCTTTCGCGTCCTCGATCGCTATCTCCATATCGGGGTCTTCGATGTCTTCCACCACCGTTTTAAATCGGAAAATTTCTATCTCCCCGACTTCGGCGTTATATTTGGCTTCCAGGTCCAGGTGGCTCCCGAATTTTTTCTTTGACGCCGAGAGCACGGCCTCCTCGAGGGCCTCTATGATGATCTCTTTGGGGATCCCTTTTTCCTTTCCCACCTGTTCGATGACATAATTCAGATCAAAATACATGGCGCTCCCCTTATAGCTCAAATTCGAGATTTGCTTTCTTTATAACGGACAACGGGATCCTGTGTATATCCCTCTCCTCCCGGACTTCCACCTCATCTTCCCCAACGTCGATGATCTCGCCCCTGAATTCATTCTTCCCGTCGATTGCGACCCCCGTGACGATCCGGCATGTTTTCCCCTTGGCACGCGCGAAATCCGCCTTCTTTCTGAGCCGCCTGGTCAGCCCCGGGGAGGAGACCTCCAGGACGTAGGGGTGGTCTATGATATCTTCCACGTCGAGGAGCCGGTTCATCTCTTTGCTGACCCACTCGCAATCGGCTATATTCACCCCGCCTTCCTTGTCTATGTAGAGCCTCAAAAGCCACCGCTTTCCTGATGGCTGGAACTCAATATCTACAAGCTCGAGCGCTGATTCCTGAAGAATAGGCTCAACGGCGCGAATTACCTGTTCGGCGATCTCTGCTGCGGTATCAGTGTTCAAGCACGTCCTTAAAGTAAAAAAGCGGGGCAAACCCACTTTTCAACGGTACATTTTAGCATGGATGCTTCAGTATTTCAAGAACAAGCTTTCTTTCGGCCCCGGCCGGCCGGGGGGGGCGGTTCGTTGCGGCCGCAGGGCAAGCGCACATATCATGCGGAATGTGCTAAAATATCACGGATGCTCCTGAACATCGACCCCGTCATGCTGCTCGGCCTCGTCGCCGGCGCCTTCACGACCGCCGCCTTCGTACCGCAAGTAATCCGCACGTTTCGGGTCAAATCGGCGCGTGACCTCTCGCTTGCCATGATCGGTCTCAACTCGGCGGGCGTCTTCCTGTGGCTGGTTTACGGACTATACACCGGCTCGCTCCCGATCATCGTCGCCAACCTGGTCACGTTCGTCCTCGTCTCCGCCGTGCTTGTCCTCGCGATCAAGTACCGGTGAACACGCCTGAATAGGGGAGACGGGCAGGGCAAAGCGCCGGCCGGCGTTAGTTAGTGTCCATCCGGAAACTC